>CANFLL010000035.1 GCA_947447825.1 Chitinophagaceae bacterium
CACTGCGTAAATTCAAGGCGATAAGACAGAAAACCCCGAATCTGTTTTATCATTGGGAAAAGGGGTTCTGTTAATGTTATCAAAGATAACACGAGCCGTGTGAGGTGAGAGTCTCAAGCACGGTTCTGTGAGAGGCTTAGGGGTGAAAATCCCCTTTGCCTACTCGGCGGCGGAAATCCTTAACTAAACGAAATTGATATTAAAACCCATTATGATGCACATTGAGTGCCTTGAGTTCTTTGGGCTTGAATACTAGAACATTTACAATATATTTATCTTTTACTAAGGGTATTTGCCATATATCCTGTCACCCTATTCGGTTATAATTTGCTTGATATGAAAAATACAGAATTGCCTTTTATTAGCAATGAGCATTTGCTCAACGAAAAGCGGCTGCAAGCTTTGTCGAAGGATGAAAAGCCCGAAAAGCAGTTGGCTAATGTATTGGATGATGAGGCAATGTTGAGAAATGCTTTTAAGAATAATCCTGAGGAGGGATTTGAATTGGTTTTTAGGAGGTATCATAAGCCTTTGTGTAGTCATGCGGTTAGATACGTTTATTCCAAAGAGATAGCAGAAGATATTGTGAGTGATGTTTTCATAAATTTTTGGAAGAACAATAACTATCAAAACGTACGCATTAGTTACCGTGCGTACTTGTATCAGGCATTGCGAAACACTATTTATAACTATTTGAAAAGTGAATATGGTAAGAAAACAAATAGTTTTCTATCTATAAATAAGGAGATTAATGAAGTAAAGGAAGAAAATACGCCACAAAAGATGCTATTGTTTGATGAGCTTTCTATAAAGATTAAAGAAACAGTAAATGCCTTTCCACCACAGTGTCAACGGGTATTTATATTGAGCAGGTATGAAGGAAAGAAAAATAGAGAGATAGCGGAAGAGCTTAATATTAAACTTAAAACGGTAGAAGCTCATATAATGAAGGCACTAAGTACGTTGAAGAACAATTTGGCTAACTATTTAAAGTAAACGAAATAGCAAAAAACTAATTTATGAACAATAAAACAGCCGTAAGTAGAAAGGTTTTATTAGACCACTTTGCTGGGCGATCTACTCCACTAGAAAAAGCATTGATAGAGGAGTGGCTGAACAGCTCGCAAAATATTGAATTTTATTATGAATGCTTAAATGAATGGGAAACCGAAAACCTTCAGTATGTGGCTGATGATGTTTTAGCATTCGAGAAAATAAATAGTGAAAAAAGCAAGAATCCGTCTACAACAATAAACAATTTGTCGGTAAGAAGTTTAAGCAAAAGACTAGCTATTGCAGCAGCAATATTGAGTGTAATTGCAGGTACACTTTTTATTGAAAAGGATAACATTTTCACCAAAACAGTAAGTACAAGTTATGGTGAAGTAAAACAAGTGGTTTTACCAGATGGAAGCACCGTTACCCTAAATGCCAACAGTGAAATAAGATTTGCTAGGTTTAATTTTGAGGATAACACCAGAGAGGTGAACTTGAAAGGTGAGGCTGACTTTTCTGTAATTCACACTAAAAGCAATCAACGGTTTGTTGTTACAACTAATAATAAGCTAAATGTTACGGTACTAGGAACGCAGTTTTCGGTTTATAATAGAAGATCAAAGTCGGAAGTTGTTTTAAGAAAAGGGAAGGTAGAATTGAATTATGTAAGTACTGTTGGTAGTGATAATAAAACACTAGTTTTAAAACCAGGCGATAAGTTTATTAAAAACGAAAGAGGGGCGGATGAAGTACACCTCAATAATACCGAAAATGTGATTGCTTGGAAAAACCATGATTTTCTTTTTGAAGGAACGTCATTGGCAGAAGTGGCTAATACTATTAAAGATAATTTCGGCATAAAATTAATTTTTCAAAATGATACTTTAGCAAGTAGAAGAATATCAGGAACATTTCATGCAGAAAAGGCGGATGAGTTGATTGATGCCATAGCGCAGTTGTTGGATGTGAACTATAAAAAGAAAAACAATGTTATCTATTTTTTCGATTAAGAAAGTTAATACTCAGATTTTTTGCCATTAAGATTGCAAAGGAAATAACAAAGTACATTAAATTTTAGAGCTCATATTGATAATTCTGAACAAGATAATTCCCCTCAATCCTTGTTTTCTTGGTTATAAACTTAGTGTACGTTTTGGTGAAAATATCCTTGAGTACTAAGAGAATTAAACGGATAATATATTTTTGAAAAACGATTTGTTACCATAAAGAAATTAAAAATGTATTTAAACAGAATATTGCTTGCAATAGGAATGTTCGCAATTGCTTATCATGTGCCGTTTGCGCAGTCAGGCAATTTGCACATTCAAACAAATCCAGCAAAAAGTTATGACACTTCACCTGCTAATGTGAAGCTTTCAGAAGTATTGAAGAACTTCAAGAGTTCGTTTGATGCCGACGTGCTGTTTGAAGACAAGCAGATTGATGGAATTTTTGTTTCTAAGGATTTGTTTAACCCAAAAGAATCTGTAGAAACCAACCTGAATAATTTGTTAAGTGCCTACTCTTTAAGTTTTAAAAAAATAAAAGATAAAACGTATGTGATAACATCCACTAAGCGGAGTGTGAAAAAAACCTTTTCGGATGCTAGCAAAACTGCTGATGTTGTTTTGCAAACTGAAACTACTGCTATTGTGCCATCAAACAAAATGTCAGAGTCGTTGATTACGGTAGATCCAGAATATTTCATTATAGCTGGTGTTGTTAAAGATGATAAAAACCTGCCTTTATCTGGTGTTACCATTAAAGAAAAGGGGAAAAGTACAACCACTATTTCAAAGGCAGATGGAACATTTAGCATTAAAGTTTCTACTAAAAAGCCAACTTTAGTGTTTAGTTATTTAGGATTTGAAACAACTACAGTTTCCATTAATGATGTACAGGAAAAGCTATCAATTAGTTTAAAAAGTATCGCTAAAGATTTAGACCAAGTTATTGTTGTAGGATATGGCACACAGAAAAAACGAGATGTTACTGGTGCAATAGCCAAGGTAAACATCGGTGATTTACAAAAAGCTCCAGTACGGTCCTTTGAAGAAGCATTAGGAGGAAGAGTTGCAGGAGTGCAAGTAACCTCAACTGATGGGCAGCCAGGTAGTGCCAATAATATTGTTATAAGAGGTAATAGTTCTATTACGCAAGACAATTCACCCTTGTATGTGGTTG
Organism: Chitinophagaceae bacterium; assembly: GCA_947447825.1. Classification (GTDB taxonomy): domain Bacteria; phylum Bacteroidota; class Bacteroidia; order Chitinophagales; family Chitinophagaceae; genus Parasediminibacterium. The sequence continues at coordinate 3,181 of CANFLL010000035.1, forward strand.
ATGGATTCCCTATTGAGAACCCAAATAACAATTCTATTAATCCTGCAGATATAGAATCTATTGAAGTTTTGAAAGATGCTTCTGCTACAGCCATTTATGGTGCAAGAGCAGCCAATGGAGTAATAATGATTACTACCAAAAAAGGAGCTGCTGGTAAAACCAAAATAACCCTCAACAATAGTTATGGCACACAAAAGATAATAAACAAAATAGCTGTTTTAGGACCTTATGATTTCATTAAGTTCCAGACTGAAAATGATTCTGCAACCACTAAGTCTCAATATTTCACTTTGGGTCAAACATTAGATAGTTTCAAGAATGCCAAGGGAATAGATTGGCAAGACCAAGTTTTCACAACAGCCCCCATTTTCAATTCCTCACTTTCATTGAGTGGAGGAAGTAATGATACTAAGTTTTTTGCATCTATTTCTGCCTTGAAGCAAGATGGTATTGTGAAGTTTTCAGGTTATGATAGGTATCAAGGGAGGTTACGATTGGACCATAATATCAGCTCAAAAGCAAAGCTCTCTTTGAATATTAATTATAGTGCACTGAAAGGTTTTGGCACTATTCCGTCTTCACTCACTGGTTCTTCTTCACAGTCTAGTAACTTGATGTTTAGTGTTTGGGGCTACAGGCCAATTGCTGGCACAAAGGCAACAAACCTTTTAGTAGGACTAGATCCATTTTTTTTAGAAGACCCAAACGATGCTCGTTACAATCCATTAGAAACCGTTCAGTATGAAGTTAGAAATAGGTTTTCAAATAATTTATTTGGCAATGTGTCTTACGATTATGAATTAACAAAGGAATTAAGATTTAAGGCAGTTGTTGGTGCTACAAACGATGTGGACAGAAATGAAGAGTTTAATGGGTCGCACACAAGGCTTGGTAATCCAAAAACTGTTGCAGGTAGTACAAATGGGGTAAATGGTTCTTTTTTGTACACAACAACAAATAGCTACGTATCCGAAAATACGCTGTCTTTTACAAAAAAGATAGAAAAACATTCCATAGATGCGGTAACCGGATTCACTTGCCAAGGTGTAAATAAATATACTTTTGGTGCATCAGCCGCAAAGTTGCCTAATGAAAGATTAGGATTAGCCGGTCTCGACGAAGGAACGCCAAGTAAAGTTCCTTCCACCAATTCCACCAATACACTTGCTTCTTTTTTGGGTAAGATACTGTATAATTATGATGGCAAATATTTGGCAACATTCTCTTTTAGGTCGGATGGATCCTCAAAGTTTTCTACTGAGAATCACTGGAGTTATTTCCCATCTGGAAGTATAGCTTGGCGAATTAGTCAAGAGAAATTCTTGAATAAAGTAAAGTTTGTTAATGATTTAAAATTGCGTTTAAGCTATGGTTTAGTAGGTAATAACAGAGTGTCTGATTATGCCTATGCCAACACGCTCTATTCGCCAATTACCAAAGCTTATTATTTTAATAGTACCCCCACTAGCAGTACTATTCCATCAACCTTAGGTAATCCTAATTTGAAATGGGAAACTACTGCTCAAAGTGATGCAGGCATTGACTTGGCTTGTTACAATAACCGAATAAATTTAACTATTGATATTTATAGAAAAATAACAAAAGATTTATTGTTGTATGCAGATTTACCACCTTCTTCAGGCTTCTTATCCGCTTATAAAAATATTGGCAAAGTGCAGAATCAGGGGTTAGAAATTTCGATTAATGCAAAAGTTTTAGATAATGGAAAATTCAAGTGGTCTTCAGGTTTTAATATAGCTTTCAACAGAAACAAAGTATTAGCATTAAATGAAGGTCAGGAATCACTTCAGTCTAATATTAATTGGGATAACCAATGGAAAAACACAACCACCTACATTGCTAAAGTTGGTCAGCCTCTTGGATTAATGTACGGCTATCTATGGGATGGAAATTATCAATATAAAGATTTCGATAAAAGCCCATCTGGTGTCTATACTTTAAAGCCAAACATAACCTCCAATACGACAATAGCTAGTAACAAAATTCAGCCAGGGTATATTAAATACAAAGACCTGAATGGAGATTTGGTTATGAACGATTACGACAATACTATCATTGGTAATGGTAATCCAAAATACACCGGAGGGTTCACTAATAACTTTTCTTACAAGGGATTTGATTTAAATGTTTTCTTCCAATTCTCTTATGGAGCAGACATTCTAAATGCAAACAGGTTAGTTTTTGAAGGTAATTCTGGTAGAACCATGCAGAACCAATTTGCAACTGTTTTGAACAGGTGGTCACCTACCAATCAAAACAATCTAATGTTTGCCGCCAAGGGGGGAGGCGATAAGGTTTACTCTTCTAGAATAATTGAAGATGGTTCTTTTTTGCGCTTGAAAACGCTACAATTAGGCTACAATTTCTCTGGTTCATTATTAAAAAAAGCAAGTATCAATACAATACGCTTATATGCTTCTGCTCAAAATATTATTACTTGGACAAAATATACTGGCTTTGATCCAGAGGTTTCCGCCTATAATTCTGCACTTACACCAGGATTCGATTACTCAGTTTATCCACGTGCAAAAACATTTACATTGGGTTTAAATATTAATTTCTAAAGAAAACACTAATGAAAGCTTTAATTAAACTATACATATTTTTATCATTTGGAATTATCGGATTAATTTCCTGCAATAAGTATTTAACCAACAATCCTAAGGATACCATTGTGTCAGACAAATATTATGGTACCGATGCAGAATTGAATGCTGCATTAGGTGGCGTTTATAGTTACTTAGCACAAGATGGCACTTTCTCAAGAAATTTGATTCTAGAGTTAGAAATGGGAAATGATGAAGGGCAGTTTAATAATCGCACTAACAAGTCGGGAGTACCTTCATTATACGACTGTCAATCTACCACCTTCATTTATTCTGATTGTTGGGCAACTTTATATGCTGGCATCAATGCTGCAAATTTATTGGTGTCGAATATTGATGCTTCTGGGGCTTCCGACAACGTAAAAAGATTGACAAAAGGAGAAGCAACCTTTTTAAGAGGCTTTTATTATTTTCTACTAGTTACTCGTTATGGCGCAGTACCGTTGAAGCTAACACCAACTACCAAAGTGGACAATTTTAACTGTAAACGTTCTCCAGAAATTGATGTTTATAATCAAATTTTATCCGACCTGAAAACAGCTCAAGGTTTGGTAAATGATATTTCTACCAATGTTACTCCCTCACATATTAATAAAACCGCCATTGCTGGAATCATTGCAAGGGTGTATTTAAAGATGGCTGGCCATCCTTTAAATTTAGGATTGCCCATGTTCGACTCTGCTCGCGTTTATGCAGAATCAGTCATCAACTCTGGATTGCATCAATTGAACCCTAGCTATAAACAAATATTCATCAATCATTCGCAAGACTTATATGATGCTCCATACAATGAATCTATGTGGGAAGTTGAATTTTATGGAAACAACTCTCCGTCGGGTACTATGCCACCGGGAAGCAGATTTCCTTGCCAATTAGCTATGAGATATGTTGGGGCAGACCAAAACCCCCAAGTGGTTTATGGGTACGGGTCTTATACCCCCACAGGAATTTTATATGACATCTATAAAAAGTATCCATCAGACACAATAAGAAGAGATTGGAATATCCCTCCTTATTCATTTGCAAAAATATCCGGTGGTGATTCTACTGCTATTTTGCCTGTTGTTTTGCCAGTAACCAACCCATTGTTTAAAGCAGCAACTTCAACATGGGATAGGGATTGTGGCAAATGGAAAAGGGAATATGAAAAATATTTGCCTAAAAACAAAGATTGGAGCCCTACTAACTTTCCTGTTATTCGTTATGCAGATGTACTGTTGATGGCGGCAGAAGCCGAAAATGAAATGGGTAATTCTGACAAGGCAACAAAATACATCAATCAAGTAAGGGCTAGGGCTTTGGCGGAGGAGATACCAACTACAAACCAAGCTTCATTCCGACAAATTATTCGTGATGAAAGAGCAAGGGAATTGTGCTTTGAAGGATTAAGAAAATTTGATTTAATAAGATGGGGCATTTTTAATAAAGCAATAAATGATTGTAAATCTTCAATTGCCAATAGTGCATCTTCTGCATCTCTAAAGGCTCGATATTTAGTGGCATACAATAATGTTACGCTAAGGGATACATTGTTACCTATCCCAAGTTCTGAAATTGCTGTGAATAGTTTGATGACGCAAAATGCCGGTTGGTAAATATTAATCTTGGTTAAAATGAAAAATGTAAAAATATTATTCTCTTTAAGTCTTCTTACGCTAACACTGTGGTCTTGTAAGAAAGAAAGTGCAGATTCTGTCGATTTTAATGTAATAACTAGAAGTGTAACATACAAGCTTTCCGATACTGTAAACTTTTATATGTCGGGCAATCCAGATATTATCACCTTTTATTCAGGAGACTCCTCCCATATTTATGCTTTAAAAGATAGAGTGTCAAAGGCAGGTGGAACACTCAATTTTTCTTTTCAATTGCGTGCATCTAATAATGCCGCTTTTGGCGCAATAGCAAATGGAACTTTTAAGGTATTGGTCTCAACAAATTTTAAAGGGACTTATGCAGCCTATAAAGACAGCACCTTAAAAGATAGTTTGCGGGTAGCTTCCCTTGATTCTGCAATGGTTAATTCTGCTAAATGGACTGATATAACCAATAGACTTTCATTAAAAACTTCTGGAGACACAACAACGTATTATCCATCATCAGTTGCAGCTATTAGTGATTTAATAACGAATGCAGCAGACCCTTTCAACATCGCTTTTTTGTATAAGGCAGATTCGACACAAGATTTAGGTTCCAATGGTATTACAATGGGTAGCTTTTCATTGGTTAATTATTTTTCAGACGGCACTAGCTCAAATTTTAGTTCTAATATTATTGCAGGAGGTTCTAAAAGCACTAATTGGAAAACGATAAAAGCAGCTAATTCTCTTTATGGTTGGTTAACCACAACCAATTATATAAAGTTTATTCCTAAGATAGGCAATAATTACACTGAAAGTTGGATCATATCCAGTGCACTTTATCCCAATGCTGCTACACCAGATGTTGCCATACCAATTAAAGGAATTACACAGTCACCGATTAAAACATTTTCATACAAATTTGCAAATACTGGGTTACATAAAGTATATTTTATTGCTAGTAATAACAGGGTTAATGGACAAAAGCAAGTAATTAAGGAGATTGATTTAAACATTACTCAATAATGAGGGATTTCATATTTGGATTAAAGTTCAAGTTTCTACGACAAAAGTTCAAACTTCTGTGATAAAAGTTCAAGCTTCTACGACGAAAGTTCAAGCTTCTGCGACAAAAGTTCAAGCTTCTACGACGAAAGTTCAAGCTTCTGCGACGAAAGTTCAAGCTTCTGCGACGAAAGTTCAAACTTCTGTGACGAAAGCTCAAACTTCTGTGACGAAAGCCTAAGCTTCTGCAACAAAAGCTTAAGCTTATGCGACAAAAGCTATTCTTTAAGCTAACGAAATAGCCAATAAATTTGCAGAACGATTAGGCAAAAGGCAGCGATTTTATAAATAAATAACATCTTAATCTCAAACTCTTTCATTTAAAAAAAATAGACATACAACGTGATAAATAGAATCTTTACTTCTTTAGCAATAAACCGGCTTGTTTTTAAACAAGCCGTCTTTGTTATAACCCTTCTTATTTCAATAAATAATCTCAAGGCTCAAACCGTTTATTACATCGATTCTATCAATGGAAACGATGCAAACAATGGTTCAATAAGTGCCCCCTTCAATTCTGTTTCAAAACTAAACTCGATGACTTTGGCTGCCGGAACCAGTGTATATCTGAGAAGTGGTTGCACATGGACCGGGCAACGACTTTCTTTCAAGGGTTCTGGTGTAGATGGTAATCCTATTGTAATTGACAAATACGACACAGGTGCAGCACCACTATTGGCAGGAAACGGATTGGTAGGCCAAGCAGTTGTGTATTTGTATAACCAACAATACATTGAAATAAATAACCTAGAAATAACCAATTCTCCTCGTGGGCCAATTAATAGCGACTTCTTTGTAGGTCTTTATCAAAACGGTAACAATCCATTAGGTGCTGATAGAAGAGGGATTATGATTGCAATTGATAATTTTGGCACTGCTAATCATATTTATTTAAAAAAGTTAAATATTCACCACATAAAAGGGCAACTAGGAAGTGGAAGTGCCACCTTAAATGGTGCAATTCCTAAACGCACTGGCGGTATTTATTTTGATGTATTGGGAAAAACAGAAAAAACCGCAACTAAATCTAGGTTCAATGATATTTTGATTGATAGTTGTACCATAAGTTATTGTGAAAATATTGGATTGGCTTTCGATAATGAATGGAATGTTTATTATCCTGCTAGTAATGAGTATAACAATTGGTTTAACAGGCGTTTTTCTAATGTAAAAATCAGCAATAACAAATTACATCATATTGGCAAGAATGCCATGATTATTCGTTGCACAGATTCCACAGGACTCATAGAACACAATGTTTGCTATGAAACGGCACTTGGTACAACCGGAAATACCATGTTTACAGCAAGAGCAAGAGGAACCGTTTTTCAGTATAATGAAGGATATTATAACAGAGCAACCTCCCAATCGATTGATCCTGGCGTGATAGATGGCAGTATGTATGACCCAGATTTAGGAAGTGTAAATATAATATTTCAGTATAGTTACAGTCACGATAACAGCCATGGACTATATTGGGGTTGCAATTCTAGAAACTCGCCGGGTAATACGCCACCAAACATACCAGACCCTGCTGATACTGGCTGTACAGCTCGATATAACATCAGCCAAAACGATTATGGAGATTTGGTTTATTTTAATTACCCTTCTGCTGGAAATAATATTTACAACAACGTGTTTTTCTCAAAAGCTGGTATGAGTCCTCAGTTTATTCATGAAAATGGGAAAAACAATCATACGTATAACTTCAGGAACAACATTGTTTTCAATCTTACAAAAACCACTTCAACTGGTGGTCGTTATGTGTTTGTAGATACTGGCGTAACTAAGCAAACCCGTACAATAGAATACAATACTTTTTATGGCAATCATCCTGCTACCGAACCTTTTGATGCAAACAAACTAACTACCAATCCTTTGTTTATTAGTCCTGGTGCAGCTAGTATTGGTATCTCAACGGTTGCTGGGTATAAATTACAACAAACTTCCCCTTGCATTAATACAGGAATGTTTATTCCAAATGCACCTTCCGCAGATTTTTGGGGAGATACTGTCCCCGCCTCAGGTAGTCTTCCTCCTTGCCGTGGTGCTTTCGAATATTCCACTACGCTACCTGTAAAGTTGATAGCATTTAATGCAGTAAATAATGGCAGCAGCAATCAATTGAGTTGGACAACTACTTGGGAGATTAAGAATGCAGGCTTCTGGGTTCAGCGAAGTGCCGATGGTTCAATATTTACAGACGCTTTTTTTATACCTACAAATAACAATGGAGGCAACTCAACTGCCATCATTAAATATGCTTATACTGATGTGAGTCCTTACAATGGCATCAACTACTATCGCTTAAAACAGATAGATCAAACAGGCAAACAAACATATTCTGCTATCATTAAAGTTGCTAAAATAGGCTTGGATGAACCTGCAATAAGCTTTTATCCAAACCCGGTAGATCATCAAATAATTAATATTGAACTGCATAATCCAAAGTCAACTAAATATAAAGTGGCATTAATTAACCTTGCAGGGCAAGTTATTATCAGTAGTCAAATAAATCATTCAGGAGAAAATAGTACGACTGCCTTTGATGTAAGCAAGCTTAATGTAAAAGGCCTTTACTTCTTAAAGATTACCTCTGCGGATAGTCAGGTTACAAAACCTTTGTTCATTAAATAGTTGGTTAAAAGTGAACGGGTACTTAGAGGTGTTTACAGCTTGAAACAATTTTAGGAGAGCATAAATCAAGGGGGCGCTCCAACACTGAGAAAGTTAAATAATTCCCGAATAGCGGTAAATATCACTACTTATCCTTTCTTGATACCTCGGAATAGTTGAAAGTATTCATTAAAAAATACAGAATGTGGGTGAAAGTTGCTCAATTTTTTTTGATTAGACGCTCAATGTTGAATCAATTTTATATTTATTGGGGTTCTCTCTTACCTTGAATGGAAGGATTAAGATTTTTGTTGTTAAGTCGTAATATCATCAGTCTCTACTTCTTGAAATATATAGTGAACATTTTTTTTAGAAAACGTAATACTAAATTATTATAAATAATCGCAGTAATCATAATTGACCATGATGCCCCAACTTTCAAATATCCGCTGCGGACTCATATCTGCATTGTAATGAATGGCATGGATGGTTGCCCCATTAGATAAATGAAATTTAGCGACTGCATTTGTACCCGCATTGAGATACTTCTTTATCGCCCTTTCTGCAGGGATGTATTTAAAATCTTTTCGAAGGCTAGGTATTGGACTAAGTGTAAAAAACCTTTTCATTCCCTTGTTTCTATAATATTGTTTGGCTTCCTTAATGGCAATTGCCCCAGCACCCTTTAGGTTAGAATGTTCTAGTTTAAAGATAGAATAGAAGATTGCAAACATATAGTTATCATCCACCACTTCTGTGGCATCATCATCGCTAAGAATAAACTCCATATTTTGTGGCAGTTTATCTCCCAGTTTAATGCAAATTATGGCATGAGGTTCACCGTTTTTATCATCCAGATAAGCCAATACGGTACGTGTTCCTTTTATCCTAATATCCAATGGGATAGAAGGATGCACAGGGTCTTGCTGAATATAATCCAACCATTCTTCCTTAAACTCTAGTGTGCCGTACTCGATAATCATAACCTAATTTTATGTGTGTTCTTGGTGATAATTTTTTTTAATACCAAAAGAAGCCAGCATAGCTACAAAAGAAAATACCGCCATCGAGATGAAAGCCGATGAGAAGCTGCCTGTCCAATCGGCAATTTTGCCAACCAATGGTGCGCCGCCCAAAATCATTACTATGCCTAGCATGTTTACCAATCCCATTGCCGCTCCTCCTCTTCCCGGAAACAAGGCTACAGCCCTATTGAATAATGCTGCATAAGGAAGCCCCGAACCAATTCCTATCAACACAATGGCTAATAATGCAATTGTGTAAGAAGGATTATTCATTGCTAATAATGAACACCCAACAATGTTGAGAATAAGGCTAATAACTAATAGATTTCTGTAACCAATTTTAGAGACCAATGCAGCACCGTAAACCCTTGTAAATATGCCTAACAACAATACTAAACTTCCAATAGCACCTGCTTTGATAGGCGGTAATCCAATCTTTGTTTTTAATAGTTCTACTATCCATGAACCTATTAATAATGCTAAACCGAATGAAGCCATCTGAACTAAACCTAATAACCACAACTGACCGTGAGATAATAAACTACCAATACTAACGTATGGATGTGGCTTTATTTCGGGGTTCGGAGCAACAGTTAGCCATACTATTAGTGCGAGTATTGCCACTGATGCTGTTGTTAAAAACGAACCAGACCAGCCAAAATATTCTGCCAATCTAGGCACTGCAAAAATCACAAACCCTGATCCCGATAACACCGATGCACCATAATATCCCTGTGCCTTGTGCAACATTTCGTGGGGCATTACTTGTGCTATATATCGTGCTCCACTCACAAAAGAAGTTCCCGTACCAAAGCCCACAAATATTTTCCAGAACAGCAACTGATTATATCCCGTTGAAAAGGCAATGCCAATATTGCCGATACAAACTATTGCCAAAGCAACAATCAACACTTTCTTTCCCCCAAACTTATCGGCCAAGTGTCCACCAGGTATCTGCATGAGTGCATGCGTAGTAAAGATGCCAGTGGTAAGCAAGCCAGCCATTGTTTTTGTGTAAGCAAATTGCTTCATCAATATTGCCGCTATCGGTGCGTGGTTGGTATAGTTGGCAGAGAAGGCAAATCCTGCCAAACACGCACAGATTAACTGAACTGTTTGTTTTTTCATATAGCAATCTTTTAGTTGTAGGTATTAAGTTATACGTTGTACGTTTTGAGACCTTCTTATAAGTTAGAATACGTATAACTTATAACGTAAAACGTACTACTTTCCTGCAATTTCTTTCACTTTGTCTTTAATGTTTTTACCCCAAACCTTGTATCCTTCTTCATTATAATGAAGGTGATCGTCGCGGTAATACTTGGTTATTGGTTTCCCATCTTCACCCAAAAACTTATCTGCCGAAGGGATATAAAAGAGATTGGGGTTGCTTTCGCAATAAGTTTTAATCAAGTTATTTGCTTCAGTTACCTTTTCCCAAACAGACCAACGCTTCTCGCTAGGAGAAATCTGCAACCAAGTGATAGGCATGGTAGGATACTTTTCTCTAACAATCTTTACTACATATTTGAATAGTTCAAAGACCTGTTCGGGCGATTTATCCTTTTCTCCTCCCACTATATCATTACCCACATACATAAACAATGCTTTGGGATGATGAGGGTAAACAATCCGTTTTACATAATAAGCTACATCCCTAAGGTTGCTACCGCCAAAACCACGATGTATTACTTCTTTATAGCCAATATCCTCCCGAATGTTCTTCCACAAACGTATGTAAGAACTACCCATAAATAGGATGGCATTATCTGTATATTTTTCTACTTTATTCAGACTATCAAAGGCGGCAATCTCTTTCTCGTACCTAAATACGCCCTCTTCATTCTTACCTTTTACAATCTTAAGTTGGGTGTACAACCATTCAGCCATCGAGTTTACACAACTATCTTGTTTGGTAGCATTATTATCTAGCGTATGTCCAGCGCCAATAAAGGGCCTCCAGCCTGTGGCGACACCTACTTGCAAACACCTTTGATAGAGAATATAAGCACCATATCTAAAATTGCTGTAACCATACGAACTATCAAAAGGAACTGTTTTGTCTGCTGTGCCAGAAGCATTAAACAAAGGGGCGTCGCCTGTTCTTATCCAGTTATAGTCTATCATAGAACCCCAGCAATTCAGCACTCCACTAACCTTTGAAGAATATCCTGCATTACCACTGTTACCTTCCAATGAGCCCCATTTATCCTTATCAACATAAGTTGGAACATCGCTTTCCCTCATGTAGGCAATACCCAAACATGTCATGGAGCCTGCAGAACTACCTGTAATAAATATCTGGCTAGTATCTATACCGTAAACAGATGCATTCTTTCTAAAAAACCTAATGGCCGCCTTTCCATCCTGTTGCGCGCGGTACATTGCCTCGGCATGTCCTTTGTTTTCATCTCCTTTTTCAATGCCTAATCTATAATCTATGCTAGCCGTAACATATCCTCTCTTGGCAAAGCTGTTGCACAATAAAGAGCTGAACGACCCTGTTTTATTGTTGCTTTTAAATCCTCCACCATGAATAAAAATTAACAATGGACGCAACTTAACCGAATCACTTTTAGGTGGCATATACACATCCAACAATAAACTTTGATTGATGCCCTTTATGCTAGTTGACTGACCATAGGGAATATCTGTAGCCGTTTCTACCGAACCAAATATCTCCGACTTATATCTTTTCTGAGCTATTGCAGCAACTGCAACAGTAATAAAGACAAGTAATAAAATGCTAACCCTTAGTTGCCTCATACGAATAGTTTTTTTACATCATTCTTAGTAACCTTACCCATTGCATTGCGTGGTAATTCATCCAATATCAAATACTTTCTAGGTGTTTTGTAAGCAGCCATTTTTTCGCGAAGCCACTTATTCAGTTCCTTCAAATCTATTGCAGAATCCGATACCACAATGGCTGCCACTATCAGTTCACCCCATTCTTCATCATCAATACCTACCACAGCGCAATCCTTTATCAGGTTGTTTGTTCGCAATACCTCTTCTATCTCTAAAGCAGAAATCTTATAGCCCCCCGACTTAATAATATCTACCGAGTTACGACCCATGATGCGATAATTACCATCTTCTACAATGGCTATATCGCCCGATTTAAACCATCTTCCATCCACAAAAGACTCTTCAGTAGCATTGGGTCTGTTCCAATATTCCAAGAAAACATTATCTCCATTAATCAATATTTCCCCAGCTTCATCAGGCTTCACATCATGATTCTGTTCATCTACCAACCTAATGTTTACTCCTGGCAATGGCTTACCCACATGCCCCGGTTTTCGTTCACCGTGATAAGGATTGCTGATGGCCATTCCTATCTCCGTCATACCATATCTCTCCAACAATATTTGTCCACTTATGCCCTGCCATTTATCCATCACCGTAACAGGCAATGCAGCCGAACCGCAAACCATCAGCCTGAACTTACGCATACATTCCGTCAATTCTATTTGCTTTTCTTTAGATTGAGATTCCCAATAAGCAATCAGTTTAAAGTAGATGGTGGGCACCGCCATAAACAGGTTCAGCTTGCCTTGCAAGAACAGCTTAAAGATAGCTTCTGCCGAGAATGATGGCAAAAATTCGCAGGTTGCTCCACTACAAAGCGAGCAAGAAATAACGTTGATGATACCATGCACATGATGCAACGGAAGGACACAAAGTATATGATCGGCCGATGTCCACTCCCACGCTTTTACCAGTGTTGTTACTTGTGCTTCAATGTTTTTATGCGTAGTAACCACGCCCTTAGGCTTATTGGTAGTGCCACTAGTATATAAAATCATTGCCTTTCTGGTAACATCAATAGTTGGCAACACCACATTTTCTTTCAGGGTTTCACTTCCTAGTACCACCAATCTGATGCTACGTTCCTTACATAAATCAGCCAATATAGCCGCATACTCTGGAGACACCACTACAATAGTGGCATTGGTATCTTCTATTACGTATTGCAAAGAAGGCAATGGGTGGGTAAGACAAAGCGGTACGGCAATGCCACCAGCCTGCCAGATAGCCCACTGAACCTTTACATAATCAAACCCAGGATTTACCATGAACCCCACCCTTGCTTCGTGTAAATCATCAATATCCTGTAGCAAATCGGCAGCAAAAGAGGAGGAGGCAGTTATTAATTGCCGATAACTATACTGTTTACCATCAGCAAGTATGGCCGTTTTATCGCCATACTTTCCTGCCTGATTAATAATTGAAATCATATTAATTGATAATTTGTAGTTTATAACTGACGGTGGCCTGCATCATAATAGACATAAATACAAGCAAACAACCAAACGTAGGCTTGAGGACAACTTAAACTAGCAATACCCTGTGTGTGATTGAAAGATTTCAGTGTGGGAATTCTTGGTATTCAGGGTGCAAGTGGTTTTCCGAATATTACTTGGGTATGTTGGTTGTTTAACTGAATACTGCAACTAATACATACGTATATCTTGAGAGTTTACAATCTAGCATACTTTACCAAACTCTTTATTAGTTGTGTTGAAGATGAAATAATGTCATTCTATATAATGTAAAATGGTTTTACTGGTGCAATTATGATCCCTATAAGAGTTATAAACCCTCATAAGGATCTTAATTCAACATTTAGTGAAAAACTTTTATGCACCCCTTTTTACTTATAACTTATCACTAACAACTAATTTATTCCTCCCCTTCCTCTTCTATCTCGTGTAAGGCAATTGTCAGATTATTCTCCTTTACAAAGTTGCACCAATGACATTCTGGTTTACCACACCCCGTATAAAAGTCACGCTCCTGAATCTTGTTCCAAACCGTTACTATCTGTTCGGTTACGGTAGATACATCCTCTGGCGTTACTACCACCTTTGCTTTCTGATAGCCCTTCTTTTTGTCTGGCTCTACAAAATCAAACTCCACTGCTTTCACATTCCAGTCTTTCTGGTCGTAGTTGTCTATCAATAGTTTATAAAACACAGCCTGCCTCCAGTAGTCTCCGCCATTTGGTTCTTTATCGCTTGGTGGTTTTATCTTCGTCTTTCCCTTTTCATAATCGCCCGACTTATAATCTACAACCAATACTTCCTTGCCGCTAAACTCTAGCTTATCGAGTTTACCTTTTAGCGGTATTCCTTTCACCAATACATTGCGTATCATCTTTTCTATGCTTACCGACGTGGCAAAAGTGTTTATGTAGGTGTCATAATAGTTCGTGAGTACTTCATGCCCATATTCCATTCGTCGCTCGTATTGTTCTTTGGTAAAGAACTCCCGATGGCGGTGCATATACCAACCAAAATCTTTTATAAATACATCTTTGGTAGGAAATGTTCCATTGTTTTCTAGCATCTTTTTAAACAACTGTTCCAATGCAAAGTGTACGGCACTACCAAACTCGGTTGCTTCGTTTTTAGAAGAAGGTATCCTGATTAGATTAGTGTAATAAAACTTCAACGGACAGTTTAAATAGTTACTCAATGCCGTTACATTCATGGCAAACTTATCCAGCAATCTAGTAACAAAGTCTGCTTCTGGCTGCCCTATCTCTGGCGCCATTATCTTCTCAAAGGCCAGCATGGCAAACTCAAAAGTGGTCGCCTCATTCAGTTTCACCAACTCTGCCGTTAACGGATGCACTTCCTGTATCTCGGCAATAAACATGGATGGTTCCAGAAGTTTACCATCCATCCTGAACTTACTATACGACACCCGCAAGTGCACCTCCGCCCTCGTTAATGCCACATAAAACAACCGCCTCAATTCTTCCTCGTCGCTGTGCTTTGGTTGCGAAGAAAACATCGTATCGGGCAATGTATAACCTCCCCCTGGCTTGCGTTTCTTCTCCCAACTACTGGCATTGCATCCCACCAAGAACACATATTCAAACTCCAAACCCTTACTGCCATGTGCCGTAAGCAGGTTTACGCCTTTTTCGTTGCCACTCACTTCCACCACGGGCAGTACAATATTTTCATTGTTCATCAACTCTATCACCTTAATAAATTCTTTCAGGGTGATAAAAGGGTTTCGGCGTGTTTCGTCCTTTATAAAGTCGAAAAGGGCATTCAGTATATCCAGCAGCCATATCTTCTCCTCATGCTTCATCATGTAGGGCAGCACCCCAGCCGTCTGCACCACTTTCGCCATCAGGTGTTGCAGTGTCATGTTCGGCACATCGCTTATCAGTTGCTCTATAATATCGCTTGCCGCAATAAGGTTAGGGTGTATCGTTCCCCCAAATAAATCCTTCTTGGCTTCATTCTTTTTCTCTATAATAATCTCCCGTAGCGATGTCTTGGTTGCGCCCCAAGCCCTTCCGCTCACTTCAACGGTAATCTTTGCAATGTCTATGGCAGGTATCTTCAACCAATCAAAATGCAGTATCTCAAACAGCATTTCATCGCCACCAAACGGTGCATCATGTTCTGCTTCCAGATAGCTCAACAACAACAACAGCTTCTTGGCAAAAGGAATAGTTAGCAGGTTCTGACTTCTTTTACTATAAAAAGGAATCTTTTTTATCTTGAAGTACTGCGCCAGCTCCTCACCGTATTTGTTTTCCTTATAGATAACGCCAATCTTGCCGGGCTGCACCCCTCCCGATAGCAGGTATTCTATGTGCAGCGTCACGTCTATCATTTCTTGCCGCTGTGTTTCATATTCCAACAGTATCGGCTCTACTTTTACGGCTTCATATTTCTTATTAGCTGCCAGTAAATCCTTGCTTAATCCATCAATTTGATTCACCAAACGTTCGGTGTTTCGTCCTATCAGCGTCTTGCTGATGTCCAGTATCGGCTGCGTGCTTCGGTAGTTATTGGTCAGTACAATGGTCTTCAAATCATTCACATATCGCTCTGCAAAGTCGAGCATATTCTCCACATTAGCCCCCTGAAAACGATACACGCTCTGGTCATCATCGCCTACTACAAACACATTTGGTTTATCCCAATGCTGCATCAGCAGTTCGACAATCTTATTCTGTGTACCACTCGTATCTTGGTATTCATCCACCAATATATATAGGTATTGCTCCTGATAATGCTGCAACAGGTGTGGTTGTTTCTGAAAGGCGTTTATCACCCAGTTTATCATGTCGTCAAAGTCGTATCGGTTACGCTTCTTCATCATGTTCTGGTATTTCTCAAACTCATCCACGGCAGCTCGCAACTTCGCCATCCGCTCATGTTCCTCATCAATCTTGCTCTGCTTTAGGTCGCCAGCTTTATATTGCTTGTAGGCACGCTTATAAATAAACTCCTCGCGTGATTCTATTTCCTCCAGATATTGGTCTATACGTTCGTGAATATAAACGGGTGTCCAACCTTCCCTTTTCATGGTGCTGAATAGGTTGCGAAGGTTATTTATTTCATAATAAACATCGCCACGATACCGCTTTAAAGGGTTATCCTTATCAAAATTATTAATCAGTTCGGTAAATAGTTCAATGCTTTCTAGCTCGGAGATGGCATCTAGTGCCGTCTTCTCAAATATGCTAAGGTTATCCTGAATTACATCATTACAGAAGGCATGAAAGGTGTAGATGTTCACCTTATAGGCATCGGCACCTATAAACTGTAAAAGCCTTTTGCGCATGGCCACCACGCCCGCATCGGTATAGGTAAGGCACAATATGTTTTCGGGTAATGTATCGGTATCGCTTAAAATCTTCCCAATCCTTGCACTCAATATCTGCGTCTTTCCCGTTCCTGGTCCGGCAATAACCATCACCGGCCCTTCAATTGTGTCCACCGCCACACGCTGTGCATCATTCAGTTGGTTGTATGCCTCGTTATATTTCTGCTGTTGCTGTTCTTTCGTCATGGGGCAATAATTGTGTTTGTTTGCAAATCTAAGTTTTAAGTTGTTAGTTGAAAGTCGATATTCGAAAGTGTAAAAGGATATTTTTTTTTAATTTATTTTGTTATTATTGAACTTCAATTTTATATCAGTAAAAATTATTTTATCAATATTGCTTCCATGCCTTTTCAAACGCTTCTTTTATTTTCAAAGCCAACGATTTTGGTTGTAATACTTTCACATTGTTACTATAGGAGAGGAGTTCCATAATAAAATCGTGGGTTATGTAAACCTTTAGCTTTATACGCAATTTTTCTTCATTATCCACTAATATCTCCTGTGATCCGTGTAGTGGTAAACTTTTTATGTACTTACCTTGGTCGGGATCGAATGATAAAATCACTTCTTCATGTTGTTGGTCTGTTGGAGTAATAATGCCATAACAATACCTAAATAGTTCGTGCATATCAAACCTTGCGGGTAGGATAAATTTGGTACTCGTAATTTCCAAATTAGTCATTCTATCCAAGGCAAAGGTTTTAGGATACTGCCCCTTGCTATCTTTTGCAATGAGATACCATCGGTTTTTAAATTCCTTTAGGCAATAAGGTTCAACCAATCTGTTACTAATAGTATCCTCCCAATATTTTTCGTATTTAAAACTTATCTGCAACTTATTCTTAATGGCATGAATTAATCCATAGAGGTTATCTGTTCCCTTTGGTTTGATGGTTTCTAGGTGAATATAATTTGACAAGTCTTCAGTCATATTCAGCACATACAAAGTGTCAAAAGCTTCTAACAGTCTATCGCTTTGGGCAGGGTTTCCTTCATCTTCTATAAAGTAAACCTTTTGGGCAAAGTCGTATTTTATTTCTATTGAATAGAGGCTGAATATATCTTCTGTATCACGCTTGAAGGTTCTTTTAGAAATTGTATAATCATAATCTTCCAACACAGATTGACGTTCTAGATAAGTGGCAATTTCATTAAAGCTAGATGGTTTCCGCCTAAGCTTATTTATAATGTGTTTTTGTCTGATTATTGCTTCTTTTCGTGACATGGTTATTTATTTAGCTTCTTTATCTCCTTTTCAAAATCACTTTCATATTGGTTGTCCTGAATGATTCGGTATTTATCAAACTCGGTTTCTGCTTTTAATTTAGCTTCCAGCATAGACACTTTTCCTTTATCATTTAAGATTGGATAATTTGACAGGGTTAAGAAATTGGTCAGAAATGTTGACCAGTCCTTCATTGTCATCAACAAGCCACGAGTGGCATTATTTTCTGCAAGATCCAGATAAGCAGAAACGATACGGTTCAGTTCTTTTATATGTGCTTCGTTCAAATAGTTTTTTGCTGTTGCAACATCACTCTTCATGATTTTTCCATCGGGGGCATCTTTCCAAGTTTGCAAACCCATAAACAGTTTAGTGGCATCGGCTTGGGTATAAATTATTTCTGCCGCTGTTTGACCAGTAATTGCCCAATGCAATTTGTTTTGTACCGAAGCAAAGAAGTCTTTGGTGGTAGGTGCGCTCTTATCATAATCAACCGCCAAGGCATAAATATCGGTTATCTTCAAGTAGAATCTACGTTCACTAGCCCGTATCTCCCTGATACGTTCCAACAATTCATCAAAATAATCCTTGCCAAACTTCTTCCCTTGTTTCAATCTGTCATCATCCAGCACAAAGCCTTTTATGATAAACTCCTTCAAGGTTTTTGTAGCCCAAATACGGAACTGTGTGGCTTGATAGCTATTTACCCGATACCCCACGGCGATAATGGCATCAAGATTATAGAAATCTAATTCCCTGTTTACCTCGCGGTTGCCTTCCTTTTGAACTACTCGAATTTTTCGAGCAGTTGCTTCCTCCTTTAATTCAGCGTCACTATAAATCTCTTTTAGATGATAGGTAATCGTATGGCTTTCTACCCCAAACAACTCGCTCATCCTTTTTTGGGTAAGCCAAAACGTTTCGTCATTAAAAATTACCTCAACCTTTACTGCACCCTGTGGACTGGTGTAAAAAATGATGTCTGATGTATGTACTGCATTGTCTTCCATTTCATTACTCATTAGTTGTGTTTTATTGTCGGTTGTAGGCAAAGTAAGTGCTAATCTTAAATTTGGCTCTTTAAACATGGTCATACATCCATCACTATCTTTTTTCCTTTTCCTTCTACTCTCTTTTCGGGGATGTATTCAAATACTATCGGTCGGGCTATTAATTTGTAATTGATAATCTCCAATGGGTCGGTACTATCAACCATTGCGGCATTGATAAATGTTGTTTCACCAACTTTACTGATACCCGATTGACCATGTGTATGACCAAACAAATCATAGACAGGTTTTATTTCCTTTACCCTTTATTTGCATAGTCACTAATTTCTTTTGCTAGCACAAAAGGCACAAAACTAAAAGCATACACTGCCAAACTATGGCGTAGTGAAAAAGAAAATTTAAAATCACTAAAAATCATTTGCTGTTATCTTTGAATAATATAAATGAACAAGTATTATGGTACAAACAACAATTACCCCACAAAAGTCAAACTTCAATATGAAAGTGTCCTTGCCTTCAGAGTATGTAGGCAAGCCTGTGCGTGTCTCTTTTTATTTAGAGGAGGAAGCCCCAAAGTCTGCTGTTTTACTAAAAGATTCATATAAGCCTTCAGACTTCTTTGGCACTTTGAGTGAAGAAGAAGGTGATAAAATGCACCAGTACCTTACGCAAAGCCGCAATGAAGAATGAAAACCAACTACCTGATTGATACTAATGTTTTGATAGATGCACAAATGAAACGGCTTCCGGCAAATGGCTTGACATTTCTTTCAAAGATAATTGATGAAAACTTCACAGTTTCGTTTATTACTTATATTGAATTTTTAGGATATAAAAGCCTCACAGAAGCAAGTGGGTTGTTTATAAAGCTTGCAAAAGTGGTAGAGATAAACAAAATGGTTATAGATGCCTGTATAAAACTAAGGAAGACCCAACGTATAAAACTACCGGATTCAATAATTGCCGCCACCGCTATTGTTCATAACTATACGTTGATAAGCAACAATGAAAGTGACTTTATAAATATTAAGGGATTGAATTTATTAAACTTATACAGTCTGTAAGACTACTATAATGTGGAAGGAAAAAGTAATAATACTTGCAATTCCAAACTCTTTATTTTGTCGTGCTGCCCGTGAGTATCTGAAATTACTGTTATTTGCATGGTAGTTATTGTTATTAATTGTACAAATCTAAATGTGTACGCTGCCAAACTAAGTCGTAGTTAAAAAGAAACAAAACTATCAACACCAATAATAGGTTTAATCATAGCTAAATTTGTAAAAACGGATATTTATGAACACACCATCTATCAGGCAAAAATTATTTGATTACCTACAAGTGGCAGATGATAAAAAAGTAGTAGCTATCTACAGTATCTTGGAGGAAGAGATAGAAGCCAATGCCATTGATTGGAACAATAAGCTATTGGTTTAAGAGCTAGATAGACGAACCACAGAATATGAAAAAGGAACTGTAAAAGCCCAATCTTGGGATGAAGCCAAGGCTCAGATATTGGGCGGTATCCAAAAACAAAGAGTGTGAGTTATACCCTAAAAATTCACCCGAAAGCAACAAGAGAGTTAGAAGATTCAGCTGTTTGGTACGAGAAATGCTCTGAAGGATTAGGTAGCAGATTATTTGCGGCGGTGGACAAACACATTCAACTATTTTGACCACCATACAATTGAATACCATAACTCCTTAGCTTTACATAAAATATCAGCAAATGAAACAATTGACTATATCAGTAGATGAATCGAAGTATGAGTTCATAATGGAATTACTAAATAATTTTCATTTTGTACAAGTAAAAGAATTAAGCGATACAAAGAAAAATGCGCTTAATCATATTGCAGAAGGAATGGAATATGCGCTGCTTGCAAGCGACGGAAAACTAAGCACAAAAAAAGCCAAAGCCTTTATCAATGAGTTATAGTGTTGAAACTATTTCTCCATTTGAAAAGGAGTTTAAGAAATTATACAAAAAGTATCCATCCTTAAAGAATGACCTTATAAAACTCGTTAACTCGTTAGAAACAAATCCTATACAGGGTACTTCTTTAGGTAGTAACTTTTACAAATTACGACTTCTTATCTCCACAGTTGAGTATAAACTAAGTAACCCAAAGGCACAGGTCTAGAGACACTGCGCCAGTTGCCGATTTTCATATAGACCTGGGCAAAGTGAGAGGATAGGCGTATTATTAGATTCTGTTTGTACTTATCCTATCTTTTATTCTAGTTGCAAACTGGTTCGACTATTTTAGCCCAAGTGACCACAAGTTTTACTGAATTTGATAGATACTAATACTGTTTCCATGCCTTCTCGTATTCCCCCTTTAGCCTATTAGCTAATGAAACTGGTAGCAATACTTTCACATTGTTATTGTAGGAAAGAAGTTCCATAACAAAATCGTGGGTTATGTAAACCTTTAGTCTTATCCTCAATTCATCTTCAGTATCCACTAATATCTCCTGTGATCCGTGTAATGGTAGGCTTTTTATATACTTACCTTGATCGGGATCAAATGATAAAATCACTTCTTCAGGTTGTTGGTCTGTTGGAGTAATAATGCCATAACAATACCTAAATAGTTCGTGCATATCAAACGTTGCGGGTACGATAAATTTGTTACTCGTAATTTCCAAATCTGTCATTCTATCCAAGGCAAAGGTTTTAGGATACTGCCCCTTACTATCTTTTGCAATGAGATACCATCGGTTTTTGAATTCCTTTAAGCAATATGGTTCAACCAATCTGTTACTAATAGTATCCTCCCAATATTTTTCGTATTTAAACTTTATCTGCAACTTATTCTTAATGGCATGAATCAAACCGTAAAGATTATCTGTTCCCTTGGGTTTGATGGTTTCTAGGTGAATATAATTTGACAAGTCTTCTGTCATATTCAGTACATACAAAGTGTCAAAAGCCTCAAGCAATCTATCACTCTTAATTGGGTTGCCTTCATCTTCTATAAAGTAAACCTTTCTAGTAAAGTCATATTTGATCTCTATCGAGTAATAGCTGAATATCTCTTCCTTATCTCGCTTGAAGGTACGAGTGGAGATAGTAAAATCATAATCTTCCAACACAGATTGACGTTCTAGATAAGTGGCAATTTCATTAAAGCAAGATGGTTTCCGCCTAAGCTTATTTATAATGTGTTTTTGTCTGATTATTGCTTCTTTTCGTGACATGGTTGTTATTTAATTGAAATGTGATTTACATCTAATCTTTTATTATCTCCTTACAAATATTCCAAACCTCTTCATTTCCCATTTCAAATGCTTTACTCATTGACACATTTCCATGCTTTTCTTTGATTAATTCATTAGAAATAAAATATAAATTGGGTAAGGTTGCCAATTCATCTTTTAGAACCTTAGCATATTCAGTTCTAGATTCTTCAAACCCAAATGGGATAATGCTGATAGTACCAAATTCTTTGTTCTTTTCTTTCAATTCATTTGCAATCCTCTTTACCCAATAGCTTCCTGTTAGCCCACCTAGTCCTGCAATAAGAATAAACTTAGAATCTGTGTTGAAAAGTTCTTCTAATTGATGTTGAATTGTAGCGTCTAAATCTGGCTTTACAGTTTCATTGTCCCAGATATTATTTTTAATAGTTAGATGCAGATGCTTTTCCTTAGAATAAATATGATGTTCTAGAAAAAGAAACGATTCAGGCAAGTCAGTTCTTTGCGCATTTGTTAGGCAACAATAGCTTCCCACTATCCCCTTTTCATATAAATATTTTGCAGTATTGCAACCAGCACCACCCAAGGCAATAATTTGAGTTTTATTTTTAGCGGGCTTCCGACTAACTTCTTCTATCATAATCTTTATATTTTAGAATTATTTTAGTATTATTCGATTCTTTTTAATCAAATGCCCTATCAACTCTTCATTGTCATTTATTGTATTCAGGTATACAACAATTTGAGAATCTTCATATACAAAACCCGATGGCTCCATTCTTATTTTTGTTGCTTCAGTAATCCCCTTTCTCCGTATTAGATTCTCTTGCTTTTCATCTAACAACATGCATTGTCTGAAATCACATTTCAGTGCTCGCCTTACTTCTAAGATGCTATTTAGTTCTTCATCTATGGCATACTCTTTTGTGTGCCTAATCTTAATTATGATAGCAAGTGGGAGAAGGAAGTTGTCATTTATTTTATAAAACTTATAGCTAACAGTTTCTAATGACAAGCTTTTATCAAACAAGGAGTTTAACTCGGCCAAAAGCTTAATAATAGTGCTATTCATCACAAACCTGTATTAAAGAATAGTAGAATGAAAATAATCTTTGACAATCTTTCAATGACTACAAAGCAGGCTCATGCATTCCTTTACCGGAACCATTAGGATGCCTATTACAATATACACTCGTTAAACTTGAAATACTTGAAGATGAAGAGCCACAATATTTACAAGTGTATTTAGGCTTCTCACTCCCTTCGTATAACACATGTTTACCCTTGCCAGAACCTAATGGATGCCTGTTACAAGGCATACTTGTTAAACTTGAAATGCTAGATGAACTTGTACCACAGTGCTTGCATTGAACTTTACTCATTGTTTTTTATTTAAATTGTGAATGTGTAAACGTATTCCTTTATTTAGAATACAAAACTAAACGAGTACTCTGCCAATGCATGGCGTAGTGAACATCTTTTTAAATAAAAAATGCCCGACTTTATAAATCGAGCGTTTAAATGATTGAAAATTGTAGCCGTTAATCTTAATGCGTTATATCAAGTTCTTTTATGCTTTTTTTAAAAGAAGAAAAATATTTTTCACCCTCTTCAAAAAGCTCTGCTATATAAGCATCTCTATTCGTCTTCTGAGATAATTCGAATATTGTGTCATCAGATAATTCAAAAAATCTCCTTAAGTTATTTGGATATTTCCATCCAATATTATGTTCATTATTTGTAAATCTACTATCTATTTGCCTTACAATTTTTATTAGTATGTCAAATATTTCTCCTCTATTGCTAATCCATTCTCCTTCTTTAGTTTTTCCAGAGAAGCTAAAATAAAATCCATCATTATCTTCTTGTAATTGAAAGCGGATTAAATATTCAACTCCTTTTATTGCAATTTGTAATTCTTTCTTGAGCTTCGTTTCTTCCTTAAACTTGTTGTAAATATCTTGCCTTACCTTGTCGTAAGAATCTTTTATGGCTTTAGCACTTTTAAACCTCTCGATATCAGTAAGTAAGAGTGTCGTTATTTCTTGTTCCATTTTTTTTATATTTGATTGACCAGTTAAATTTTTAATTAGCGTAATGTAATGATTTATAGCTTCTCTTACAATTGGTTTATCATCAGCACTAATTGCACATTTAGTTAACCAATTAATAATATTTTCTTTGTAAGATATTATCTTAAAATGTTCCCCAATCTTGAGTTTGTAATCATTCCCTTCTGTACTGTTACTCGATGGAGATTCTCCATTTAAGTTCAGATAAATGATTTGAAAATTATTATTTTCTGGATTTTTACAGTACTTATAGTAGCGATACAATTGTTTGTGTTGATCCTCTGCATAAATCTTGTTCTCGATAAGGACACAATTTCTTTTGCAGTCACTTATGAATAAATCTACCCTTCCTCCTGACTCGTAATCATTAGGAATTGGTCCGACATATTTTTCAATATCAATTTTGGTGCTTTGCATTTCAAATTTTTCAAACTCTATTTCGTTTAAAAATAATTCAAGAAACTTAGTTCCTGCACCATGGTACGCTTTGGGATTTAACAACTCTCCAATAAAAGCAGAATGTGTTCTAGTTTCATTACTGGTCAAACCGAGTATTTCAAATACATTAAACCTCTCACCAGTTTTATCAAATTCATCTTGCCATTTACTATTTATTACAATTACTTCTTGCAATAAATTTTCAACTGATTGTTCTTCTCCTTCCATATTTTCACTTTAGTTTGTAAATATACACTTCAATAAATCCTATTCGCATCTTTCCACAAATGCCTCAAAAACAATTCCCCACATCCTCTTGCATCACTAAGTGCATCGTGGTGATTCAAGGGTATTTTATGTTGATTGCATAGTGTGCGGAGGTCTGCCTCTAAAAGCCTGTAAGTGCAATGAACTGTATAGGTTGGCTGTGGTAATTTATACAATTCTAATACTTATTTCAGACATTGAAAATCGAACGAAAAGTCATTGTGTGCCACTACATTTTGCTGACTTATAAACGGTTCTATCATTGCCCATTTCTGCTGAAAGTTTGGAGCCTTTGCCGTTTTGTATGAATTTATTCCGTGAATATCTATCATCTTACCCAAATAATAATTGTCGGGTGGTTGTACAAGCAGGTTTATCTCTTTGGTAATAACACCTTCTTCATAGCGTACCAAGCCAACCTGACAAATACTGTTTCGATAGCCAGTAGCGGTTTCAAAATAAATTGCTGTGAAATTCATATTTTGTTTTTAAAAGTCCATAAATGTATCAGTATTCTATAAACCTGAGAATATCTGTGCTTGAGAATGTCTAGTTTCTCTTTTTGCAAAGCCCAATTACTAGTATTATATCATTAACATCCAGCGTCCCACCTTCTATAATTGATTTATATAAAAGCACTCCTGTGCTATAACTTTCCAGATCGACTGTAGATGTATCTGTTTCTAATTCTACTAATAGATCACCCTTATCAATACTTTCCCCAATTTCTTTATGCCATTTTGCAACAGTAACTTCTTTACTATTCTCACTAAGTTTTAGTACACGAACAATCTGAGATATACTTTTTAGAATTTCAGCTTCAGATTCTCTTTTTTTCTGTTTATCACCCCCCATATTTTTTATTTAGCCCACAAAGCAACACACCCACTCTGCCAAACTATGGCAGAGTAAAAAGAAAGTCAGAAACTAGATTTATAAGATTAAAATGATTTAGATGATTAGCAGAGTTTTCATCCTTTTTAATCATCTAAATCCTACAAATCTTGGTTCAGAAAATATCGCAACAAAAAAGGTCAAAAGCCTTCAGTCTCACAACCTCCAACTTTCAACCTTTCCCCCCAACGTATAACTTAAAACCTATAACGTATTACTCAATTACTCACCAATTCCTGTCTAGTTTCTACCCACTTGATAATCTTTTCAGCTTCTTCTAAGCCAATCAATGAGCTTTTTACATTCAACGATCCGTCATATCCCATTAGCAAATGCAATATTTCATAAGAAGAATTAAAAGTATTCAGCATCTTTTTGTCAACCTTTGCTAATTCTTCCTGATACCAATCCACACTTTTCCTTCCTTTCTTTTTTATGCCAAACAAACCATCCAAAGCTTCCAAAATTCCGTTATAGGCAGTGTTGCCAGCCATTTTTACATACTTTTTATCCTTATAATAACCGTCTTCTTTCTGCGCCTTTTCCCTCAATATCTCTTTTGCGTTGTCAAGGTAGCGGTGTGCTTCTGTAATGTGTTTCATTTTGTAAATATACCACCTTAATGCTGCTACAATTAAAAAAAGGTCAAAAGCCTTCAGTCTCTCAAACTCCAACTTTCAACCTTTCCCTCCAACTTATAACTTAAAACCTATAACGTATTACTAACCACCAACCACTAACCACTAAACCGGCATCGTCGCTACCGCCAATGCAGTCATTTTGCCCAATGTAAACTCAACAATTTTGCCGTAATCAGCAAACCCAACCTTCTTACAAGTTACATGATACGTTCCAGGCTTTATCCTTTCTATCAACAATATACCTACTATGTCCGTAGTGCCACTTCTTGCCACCTCCACGATAGTTACCTCTAAATCTGCCAAAAATGCACCTGTTGCATCATTACTACCGGTCACGTTCAAACCAGTTGCCTTTTTTCCCAATGAACTGATTGCGTGCTACAAATGGTATTCCGCCACCATTTCTGCGTGCGTATCCTCATATTCAGGCACCAGTAAATCTTCAATTATTTCCATATAAGCATCACATTCATCTATAAGAACATCAATTTGCCCCGTTGCAACAGCCCTCGTGTTTATCGCTTGTTTTGACGTACCAATATCTATAGACGGAAGTCCTATCGCAGTTGTTATCGCAGTAAAATCCGCATCAACAACCTTATAAGCAGTCAAACTACCGATGTTTGTATTCAGGACTGTCCTTATCGTTGTAAGCAAATTAATCACCACCGATTGCGTCATCTCTCCAAATGTAGATACCTGAACGTCAAACAAGGCTTCCAATGTGGCATTGCCAGTATTCTTTGCCCAAGCCCTCGCTTTTCTGGCCGCTTTTACGGTCAATTTGATGGCAGTTTCCAAAGTGGTGTCTTTTGTTACTACCACCACACTTATTTTCAGTCCCTGTTTGCCTATTTCTATCTGCAAATCATCGTAAGATGTTGTAAATCCTGTTATTTCAGTTACCAACTGTACAAAAGTGGTAAATACACTGTGACAACTTGTTAAAAAATAGAATCATTGCTATCAGCATGTTCACTTTAGCTGTTTGACTTTTAGTCATTTCATGTAATTTTTTGTATTAATAGAATGAAAAATGGGGTCTGTAATCCTCATTTTAGGTGTAAAAAGGCATTTTCTACTGTAAGGGAGGGTTTTTCTACTGAGAGATGCGGTAAAGCTGAAACCACATTCAAAAAAACTATTGTCAGATGCAATAAAGCTATTGTCAGACCCAATAAAGCTTATGTAAGATGCAATAAACCTTGTGTAAGACGCAATAAAGCTATTGTCAGATGCAATAAACCTAATGTAAAATTCAATAATTTCTGAGTAGAACGCAATAATCCCCAAGTAGTATATTCTTCTCAATAAATCAAGTTGGGTAATGGATGGAAGATGCCAACAAAAGAAAGTTGAGCAGGTAATTATGAATAGAAGAAAAAGTGTATTGTTATGATCATGATAAAAACATTTTAGAACAATACTACACATTGCAAAATTTGTAATGCCAACAAGGTTGTTAAAATAGCTGCTAACAAATTACGATCTGGAGTGAAGGTTGATTTTCCATCAATTAAATGTAATCCAGTTTGAGTGTTCTGATTAACTTCGTCGTAATTTTTAATAAAATAATGAATAAATTGTAATGTCAAATTAAACAATCTGATACTACAAATGTCAACACGACACGAAAACGATGGAGAATAGTAAAATGAAATACTGCAACTTGCCTAAAGCTATCACCTTATTTGTTCTGTTTATTGCTATAACTACTGTTTCTATTGCACAAACTCCCATTGGATTAGGTTGGGCTAAGAACGCAGTAAACACGGCCATCTTCCGAAAAAACTCTGTGGTATCTTCTAAAGGAATTCAATTTGTTTCTTATTATGATAGTGTTGGATATGTGGTACTTGCAAAACGAAAGATTACCAGCAACAAATGGGAGGTGAAACGCACTTACTTCAAAGGAAATGTGAAAGATGCACATAACATTATTAGTATCATGATTGATGGCGATGGATACTTGCATTTGTCTTGGGATCATCATGGTAACAAGTTGCATTATTGCAAAAGCACTACGCCTTTTGGTCTGGAACTAACGCCCGAATTACCCATGACTGGCGCAAAGGAAGGCAAGGTTACTTACCCAGAGTTTTATAGATTGGCCAATGGAGATTTGTTGTTTTTTTATCGGGATGGGAGTTCGGGTAATGGCAATTTCATTATCAATAAATATAGTACTACAACCAAGACATGGCAACGACTACAAGATGTGTTGATTGATGGAGAAGGTAAGCGAAATGCTTACTGGCAAGCTTGTGTGGATGCAAAAGGCACTATACACATTTCGTGGGTTTGGAGAGAAAGTGGAGATGTATCTAGTAATAATAATATGTGTTATGCAGCTTCGGATGATGGTGGCATCACTTGGCATAAGAGTAATGGCGAACAATATCAACTACCCATTACCAAAGCTTCTGCTGAAATAGTGGTGAAAATTCCACAAAAGAGTGAACTGATAAACCAAACCTCTATGACTGCCGACGAGGATGGGAAACCCTACATTGCCACCTATTTTAGGACAGCGGGTAGTTCCATTCCGCAGTATCAATTAATTTATTTTGATGGACAATCTTGGCAGGTAAAACAAGTTTTGGATAGAAAGACTGCCTTTAGTTTGAGTGGAGGTGGCACAAAGAAAATACCTATTTCTAGACCACAGATTGTGGTGAATAAAATCAATGGAAAGGTTAGTGCCATCATGTTGTATAGGGATGAAGAGAATGGCAGTGGTGCATCTGCGGCTAGCTGTAATGATTTATCGACTAACGTTTGGACAAGTAAAAACATTAAAACAACTTCTTTGGATAATTGGGAACCTTCGTATGATACAGAACTGTGGAAACAATCGAAAAAGCTGCACATCTTCATCCAAAAAGCGGGTCAGGGTGATGGAGAAAAGCTGGAAAACATTGCACCACAACCAGTTTATATTCTTGAATACAAACTTTAAAATAATGATGATGAAGCAATACTTTCTTTTAGTGCTGATAGCATTGGGCGTATCGGCAACAGCGCAAACCAGTATCTCTTTAGCAGGTAGTTGGCGTTTTGAAATGGATAAGAATGATGTGGGCGTTAAAGAGAAATGGTTCTCTAGAGCGTTGGTGGATAATGTGAAACTACCAGGCTCAATGCTAGAAAATGATAAAGGCGACAAGGTTACGTTACAAACAAAATGGACGGGAAGCATCTATGATAGTAGTTGGTATTTTAATCCTCGTTATGCAAAGTATCGCCAGCCTGATGATTTGAAATTTCCCTTTTGGTTAACGCCTGCCAAATACTATGTTGGTGCAGCTTGGTATCAGAAAGAGGTAGTTATTCCTGCTTCGTTTAAAAAGCAGCATGTCAATCTATTTTTAGAGCGTTGCCATACCGAAACAACTGTTTGGGTGGATGATAAGGAAGTGGGTACGCTTATGACGTTCGTAGCACCGCATCAATATGATTTATCTACTGTTTTATCTTCTGGAAAACATACCATTACCATCAGGATTGATAATAGAACTAAAGAAATAAATGTGGGTCCAGATAGCCACAGTTTAACCGATCATACCCAAGGAAACTGGAATGGTATCGTTGGTAAAATGGAATTGATTGCTACACCTGCTACATACATTAGTGCGGTTCAGGTGTATCCAAATGTTAGCGATAAGTCTGCTGAGGTAAAAGTGGTGATAAAAGGCGGTGATGTAGCAAAAGTAATCTTATCAGCAAAGCGCATCGTTGGGCAACAACCACAAACTATTGCGCCCATAACTATCAACAAACCTGTTGTAGATAATGATACACTAACTGCAAACTTGCCAATGGGTGATAATGTTGCTTTGTGGAGTGAATTTGATCCTGCGTTGTATCAATTAACGGCCACTGTTGTGTTAAAGAATGGTGCTAAAACTGAAAAGCAAATTCAGTTTGGAATGCGCAGTTTCAAGACAAAAGGCACTCAGTTTACCATTAACGGACAAACTACTTTCTTACGTGGCACGGTAGATAATTGCGTTTTCCCTTTAACGGGCTATGCACCAATGGACGAAGCCAGTTGGGAAAGAGTGTTTCGCATCTGTAGATCTTATGGACTGAATCACATGCGTTTTCATTCTTATTGTCCGCCAGAAGCTGCTTTTGATGCGGCAGATAGAATTGGTTTTTACCTACAACCAGAAGGACCAAGCTGGGCAAATCATGGTTCATCATTGGGTGACGGTAAACCAATTGACCAGTTTATTTATGATGAAACAATCCGTATGACGGAACAATATGGCAATCACCCTTCCTTCTGTATGTTGGCTTACGGTAATGAACCAAGGGGTAGCAAACAAGCTGAATACTTAACCAAGTTTATTCATTTTTGGCAGAAAAGGGATAGCAGGCGCTTATACACAGGTGCATCAGTTGCCATGAGTTGGCCATTGGTTCCTGAAAATGAATATATGATTAAGTCTGGTGCTAGGAACTTGTCCTGGGATAAAATGCCAGAAAGTAAAAGTGATTATACTGCCGCCATTGAGAAGTTTACGATGCCGTATCTAGCACACGAAATGGGACAATGGTGTTCATCTCCAAACTTTAAAGAGATAAAGAAATATACTGGCGTTTATAAAGCCAAAAACATGGAATTGTTTCAAGAGGATTTGAAAGACAATGGTATGCTTGATGAAGCAGATAAGTTCCTAAACGCAACAGGTAAACTACAAGTGTTATGTTATAAGAATGAAATTGAAAAGTCGTTGAGAACACCGAATAATGGAGGCTTTCAATTATTAGGCTTGAACGATTATAGCGGTCAAGGTACTGCTTTGGTGGGTGTATTGGATGCCTTTTGGGATGACAAAGGCTATATAGATGCTAAAGGATTCTCTAGATTTTGCAATACAACTGTGCCATTGGCAAGGTTAAGCAAGTTTGTTTACAAGAATGATGAGCAACTTAATGCAGCCATCGAAATATATCATTATGGTAAAGCTACATTGCCCAATGCCATAGTTTATTGGCGACTAATAGATGATAAAGGAAAGCTAGTAAAAAATGGGGCTTTCAAACCAACAGATATTGTAACTGGAAAAAACACGGTGGTAGGTAATATTGAATATGATTTATCATCCATAAAACAAGCTACACAATTAACACTAGAGGTAAGTATTACCAACACAACCTATAGCAACGATTGGAACGTATGGGTATATCCATCGCAAACGCCAACATTTAACGATACCTCCATCTATTACACCAAAGAATTAGACGCAAAAGCAGAAGATGTATTGAATAAAGGCGGAAAGGTTTTCTTGAATATTGCTGGTAAAGTTATAAAAGGAAAGGAAGTGGTTCAACACTTTTTGCCTGTATTCTGGAATACCTCTTGGTTTAAAATGAGACCTCCACACACTTTAGGTATCTTATTAGACGAGCAGCATCCTGCTTTTACAGACTTCCCTACTGCTAATCATAGTGACATTCAATGGTGGGAAATAGTGCATAAAGCACAACCAATGCACTTGGAAGATTTCCCTAAAACATTCCGTCCATTAATTCAACCAATAGATACTTGGTTTATGAATAGGAGGTTGGCATTGGTTTTTGAAGCAAAGGTGGGTAATGGAAAATTAATAGTAAGCAGTGCAGATTTAGGTAGCGAAACACCCAATAAACCAGTGGCTAATCAATTGTTTTATAGCCTTAAAAAGTATATGTTGAGTGCTCAATTCAACCCTACAACAAACTTAGATATTGCATTGATTAAAGATTTAACGCTTACTCCATCTAAGTTTGTGTTTAATGCATATACTAAGGATAGTCCAGATGAATTAAAACCTAAATCGGCTATTACTGCTCCAAAGAATTAGAATATGAAATCATCTTACTACTTGTTTTTTGCTGCCTTACTATTGTCTGGCACACTCTATTCTCAAAGTGATTATAATGTTGACATTTCAAAAAATAATGTGGCCATTATTTCCAATCACCTAAAGCTAGGCACACATACCAATGCGAAAGGTGAAAGCTTTGATGCCAATAGTTTTTATTTCATAAAGAATGGGAAGCCTTGGTTTCCTGTGATGGGCGAGTTTCATTTTAGTCGATTCCCAAGGGCTGAATGGGAAAGCTCCATCCTAAAGATGAAGGCTTGTGGCATAGATATCATTGCCACGTATGTTTTTTGGATATATCACGAAGAGCAAGAAGGTATTTGGGATTGGAAAGACAATAGAGATTTGCGTTATTTTACTAGCCTTTGTGCCAAACACCACATGAATGTTTTGGTGCGTGTTGGGCCTTGGTGTCATGGTGAGGTGAGGAATGGTGGCTTTCCAGATTGGTTGCTTTCTAAGGCAAAAGTTCGTTCAAACGATGCAAACTATTTAAGTTATGTAAAACCTTTGTTTGAACAGATTCATCAACAATTAAGTGGATTATATTTTAAAGATGGCGGGCCTGTGGTAGGTGTTCAGATAGAAAATGAGTTCCGATTTAACAATCCTAAAGGATTACAACACGTACTAACCTTAAAGAAAATGGCCATAGATGCTGGCATAGATGTGCCTTATTATACGGCTACAGGCTGGCCGGGTGCAGACATTAATCAGGTAGAACTAATTCCAGTACAAGGGGGTTATCCAGAAGCACCGTGGGATAAAAAGACAACTAAATTGCCGTTGAGAGATAACTATCTTTTCAGTACCCTTCGCATCGATCAAACTATTGGCACAGACTTATTGGGCAATCAACCAAAAGATACCACCAACTTTAGCGGTTATCGTTATCCTTATGCTACGGCAGAAATGGGGGCTGGCATTCAAGTAACATATCATCGTAGACCCATTATTGCACCAAAGGATGTGTTGGGTTTGGCAATTGCAAAAGCTGGTTCCGGTGCTAATTTGTTGGGGTATTATATGTTTCATGGTGGCAGTAATTCCATAGGTAAACTATCTACTTTGCAAGAATCTAAAGCCACCAAATATCCAAATGATTACCCAATTATCAACTACGATTTTCAAGCACCCATTAGTGAATGGGGAGAACTGAAACCTTCGTATAAGAGTTATAAATTGTTTCATTACTTCTTAAACTATTTTGGTGATAAGCTAGCTGTTTGTAATACTTACTTCCCTAATCAAATAGCTAAAAAGCCTAGCGATACTTCAAACCTTCGATGGTCAGTTAGAGCGAAGCAAAATAGTGGTTTCATCTTTGTAAACAACTTTCAGCGTCAGTTGCCTTTGCACGATTTTTCTAATGTACAATTTTCCATTAAGCAAAGTGACGGGAGTGTATTAAGTGTTCCAGAGGAGCCTGTTACCATTAAAAAAGATGCGCAGTTTGTTATTCCTTTCAACCTAAATATCGGAGGAGAAAACCTAATTTACAGCACTACACAACCTGTTTGTACCTTAAACGCCAATCAAGAAACGGTGTATGTATTTGCAGCAATTGAGGGTTTGCAACCAACCTATTGTTTTGATAATAAAACTTTGATAACTACAAGTGCAGCTTATAAAACTATCAAAGTAAAAGAACATCTTCTTCTACAAGTAATTCAGGCTGGCACTAATTCCAGTATAGTATTTACAACAAAATCTGGTAAAAAGGTTCGGATTATTACATTAGCTAGCCAACAAGCGTTAAATACTTGGAAAGCAACCATTGCAGGTAAGGATTATCTGCTAATTTCTAATGCAGATTTAATAATTAGTGCTGATAATATTTCACTTCAAAGCACGGATAATACATCGGTTAGTCTTGCCGTTTTTCCTTCTATCAATAGTTTGAAATTTAGTAATCAGAACAATGTGGTTATTAAGACAGAAGGCAACTTTACAACTTATAAATTCAGCTTTACCACAAAGAAACTATCCGTAGATTGGAAAGAAGATGCTTCTCTTAATGAGACGGCAAAGGCAATTGCCCCTGATACGGCTAAAATATTGTCTTATCCGCTATATGGGGCAACTCTACAGCCCATTTCTTCGGCTAAATATTACGAAGTAAATATTCCGAAAAATAGTTTGCAAGGATTGAGTAATGCATTTTTGAAAATAGATTATGAGGGCGATACGCAAGGTGCTTACCTTAATGGCAAATTGGTAGCCGATGATTTTTATGATGGCTTTCCGATGACGATAGGATTAAATCAATTGCCAGATTCTGCTATTGGCAAAACACTTTCTTTAGTGGTCACCCCATTAAAAGATGCTAGCAAAATATACTTTGAGGATGGCATTCGCGAACCCTTGATTGGTAAGGATAAAGCACAAATCAATAATATCACGCTTATCCCACAATATAGCACTACGATTACAGGGTTTTAATTAAGCGTTAATTTACTGATTGATGATAAACTCCACTTGCTAAAATACTTTTAGCGGCATCAGTAAAAGCCATTTGCTACCCTTCGCAGTGTCAACCTTTCTAGTAAATATTGTTTTAGGAGGATAGGAGAGTTGGAGGGTAAGAGGATAATCGGATAAAGAAGGGTAGGAGTTGGAACTTCCTTCATTATTATAATGCTTATACTTTAGGATTACGATGTCCGAAAGTAGTTTTTTTATTGACAATATTAGTAAAGAAGCTAGCCATTACTTACAAAGAGTAGCTTCTTGAATGGATGACCTTAGCGAATGAACACGCTTAAAGTGAGTGCTAGCCCTTGTAGATTTTAGCGAGTGATAAGGACTAGCAGGTGAATACTTGTACGAATGAATAATATGATTTTTTGAAAGTTTGACTGAATCAGGATTTACAAGATTTTGAGACGAGCAAGATGAACAACTTCATTCATCTTGTCGATCTACCCTAAATTTAGTCTAATCTTCGCTCAGATATATTTAATACATCTCAAGCACTGGATAGGATTCCATCGCTAATTGTAGTTTAGGTAATCATCTTAGCGATTGCCACACCTGAAACACGTGCTGCAGCAGCGAGTCCGTGAATCACCCTGATTTCAAGTGCGCTAGCGGGAATTTATGTGTCAAACCAAACAAAAACAGTACAAAAGGGAACCAAAAATGAAAACCAAACCAACCAGTCAAAAAAGCAGCAGCCATAACTGCCTACTAAACCAAGAGTAACACTAACGACAACTCCATAATAAATAGAAGATTGGAAGGGCTACCATAGGTTTCGTTCAACAGGTTTTTCATTGCATGCCCTAAGGGGCGCAACGAAAACCTAGTTGTTGGTGGGCAGTGCTAATGTCAGGAAATTGAAATTGTATTTTCCCTTGTATCAATACAGAATTTTACACCTTCTAAAAAGTCAATTCCTAAAAGTCCATTATAATCCGAATAGATTCCATGTGCCAAGAAGTCATAAACCTGAACTTGAAATTTCTCTTTTGTCAAACCAAGTGATGAAAACACATTAACCTCAAAAACTTCTGTTTCAATTATTCCGTTTGCAGTCTCAATTTCAACTGTCCCAATGTTGTCTTTAAGGTCATATCCTAAAAGATACAAGGCATTACTGTCGATAGTAGTATTTGTTGCTCCTGTATCTAAAATCATTTTCAGTTCATACCTGTCGTCAATTTCAATATTTACAAGTATTAGCCC
>CANFLL010000036.1 GCA_947447825.1 Chitinophagaceae bacterium
GAACTAGGAACATTACCATCAGCCCAGTTGGTACCTGTATTCCAACTAGTACTGGTTACACCTACCCAGTTACCTGCAATACCAGTCCATTTTGCATACAAGGTAATGTTTGAAGCTCCAGTAGTATAGTTAGCACCATCAGCATAAGAAACAGTGCCATTTGAAGTTGTTGCCCATCCTGCAAATGTGTAACCTGTTCTGGTGAAAGTATTGGTAGTTAAATTAGCAGAAACACCATAAGTAATAGATTGATTACTCATTGTGCCAGTTCCACCATTATTATTAAAAGTAATGGTATAAACATTAGGTGTCCACACAGCATACAAAGTAACATTTGATGTTCCAATTGTATAGCTTGCTGCATCTAAATAAGAAACAGTGCCATTTGAAGTTGTTGCCCATCCGCTAAATGTGTAACCTGTTTTAGTGAAAGTATTGGCTGTTAAATTAGCAGAAAGATCATAAGTAATAGATTGATTACTCATTGTGCCAGTTCCATCATTATTATTAAAAGTAATGGTATAAACATTAGGTGTCCACACAGCATACAAAGTAACATTTGACGTTCCAGTTGTATAGCTTGCACCATCAGCATAAGAAACAGTGCCATTTGAAGTTGTTGCCCATCCTGCAAATGTGTAACCTGTTTTAGTGAAAGTATTGGCTGTTAAATTAGCTGGAAGATCATAAGTAATAGATTGATTACTCATTGAACCAGCTCCACCATTATTATTAAAGGTAACTGTGTAAACATTAGGTGTCCACACAGCATATAAAGTAACATTTGAAGTTCCAATAGAATAGCTTGCACCATCAGTGTAAGCAACAGTACCACTAGAAGTAGTTGCCCAACCGCTAAACGTATAACCTGTTTTAGTGAAAGTATTGGTAGTTAAATTAGCAGAAGTATTGGCAACGATACCCTGAACCGACATACTACCAGTTCCAGTATTTGCATTAAAAGTGACTGATGGATTTATGGTAAGTGTTTGTGTTGTTAAACTAGTTGAAGTACCATAAGCACCCGTATTTGTAACACCGATGGCGACAGTACCAGGACTAGCGATATTTGCAGTTGGTACAGTAGCAGTTAAAGTATATGAATTTACATAAGTAGTTGTTAAGGCTACACCACCCCAAGTAATAGTACTAATACCAGATAGAAAGTTAGTTCCTGTTACTGTGATGGTAAAGTCGTTACTCTTTGATGCAATAGAGCTTGGTGAAATACTTGTTATTGTTGGAACTTGATAGTAGGTAATGCTTACTTGACCAGCACCACCATCACCACCATAACGCTGTGTTGTTGAAGCTTTAGCCCAAGCACCGCCACCACCTCCACCAGGTGTTGAACCAGCACTGCCATCATTTCCTGCGGAAGCTCCAGCACCTCCTGCCCCCCCAATAACTAATCCAGTGGCATCTACAATTGCAGAGCCATTTCCTGAAGATGTTGCTGAGTTTCCTACAGAAGTTGAGGTTCCTGAACTACCACCACCAGCACCAGGTCCGTTTGTAGCATCAGTAGGCGTGTACCCATCCCCTCCTTTGTTAAATATAGTTCCTATACTACTACTGCTCGTAGCAACACCTTTGGTACCATACAGAATTGATGAGGAGGCTGCTACTGATTTACCTCCGGCACCACCTTCTGCAGCAACATAAGTAATTGTATTCGAGTTATCTTTAAAAGAAGAGGGATTTCCATTTATAACTGCATTATTAGCAATATTACCAGTAGCTCCATAGCTGGCTACTGCACCCACAGTAACATTGTAAGTGATACCATAGTTTACAGAAGTTAGTTTGCTGGCATATGCACCTCCAGCACCACCACCACCCATTGCGCGATAGGAACCTGTTCCTACTGCCGAACCTCCTGCCCCACCACTTCCCCAACATTCTACTAAAACTGTGGTTACACCTTGAACTGGAGGTGTCCAAGTACCACTTGAAGTTATGTTCGTTGCAGAATTAGTTGAATTGTATGATATTGTAATAGCTCCACTTCCTCCATTTCCTCCAGCATTAGAATTTATAGTACTTCCTAAAACTGATCCACTACCACCAGCACCAAAACCTCCACTTAAACCCTGACCAGTACTATTTTGTGTGGCACCACCTGTTCCAGGAGTAATTGAACCAAGACTTGAACATTGACCTCCAATACCAGATGTTTTTGATAAAACAGGTGCTGCAATTGAACTAGCCCCGTTACTTCCAGCCACATTAAATATAAAACCACTACTCGGAATGTTGCCAGAAATTGTTCCACTTCCACCCGAACCTCCTGTGTAATTATCAGGAATAGTAGTACCACTTATGTTGTTTAAGGCACCACCTAAACCTCCAACTGCCAGAATACTTGCATTGGTGGCAACGCCTGTGGATGTATTACCAAAATAGCTACTACCACCTTGATTCCCTGCACCTCCAGA
Source organism: Chitinophagaceae bacterium (assembly GCA_947447825.1). Classification (GTDB taxonomy): domain Bacteria; phylum Bacteroidota; class Bacteroidia; order Chitinophagales; family Chitinophagaceae; genus Parasediminibacterium. The sequence continues at coordinate 2,439 of CANFLL010000036.1, forward strand.
AACACCTGTACCACCTGCACCTACAGTATAATTGTAGGTTTGTCCTGGCGTAACAGGAATAGAAGTCATTACATACGAACCACCTGCACCTCCACCTGCTGTCATGTACTGACCATTGCAACCACCGCCTGCGCCACCACCTCCATAAGCTTCAACTACTATTGAAGTAACTCCAGATGGCACAGTAAATGTATAATTCCCAGCTGAAGTTTTTGTCACTTTTGGTGTAGCTCTATAAGGTGCAACAGAAGGAGAAGAAGCAGCACTTGCAGCACCTGTGCCTACAATATTGGTTGCAGTTAAAGTAAATGTATAGTAGATGCCATTGGTTAAACCAGAAACAGTAATTATTCCACTTCCAGCTTGTGAAACAGAACCAGTAATTCCCCCAGGACTAGAGATTGCAGTGTAAGTAGTTATTGGTGAATTGCCATCGGAAGTTGGGGCAGTAAACACAATTGATATTTCTCCAGTTATTCCAGTGGCTGTTGCCGATACAATAGTAGGCGAACTAGGCACAGATGCATTAATAGGTGTTGCAGTAACAGTGGCTGTTGCTGCACCATCACCAAGGCTGTTAACAGCCTTGATTTGTACCCCATAAGCTGTTCCGTTAGCTAAAGAAGCTGCGCTTCCTGATGCCACAGTAATTATTAATGGTGAAGCCGTTGCTGCTGTGGATTTAAAACTTACACCACCATCTGTAGAATATTTATAGTTGGTAATTGTATATCCACCTGTAGAACCTGCTGTAAAGTTTATAGTCAACTGATTGTTACCAGGAACAATAGAAGTAATTGTTGGAACACTAGGCACACTTCCCACAACGGTTAATGTACCTGTTGTAATGCTAGGTGTGCCATAATTTGAACTTGTTCCTGTACTGAATGAAGTTATTGAAGGTGTAATGGTATAAGTGCCTGCATTTGCTGTCGCTAAATTACCAACAGGACTTCCACTATAAGCTAATGAAACATTTACCGCATCTGAACCAAATAAACCAGAAATAGTATAGTTAGTGTTTAGTGTACCACTTGTAGAGGATGAAACCCCATAATTTTTAGACTGAGCTGAAGCCGTTAGTGACAATGCCGCAGTTGTTATGCTAGAATTAACTGCTGTTGTTAAGGTATAATTGCCTGCAGAAGTACCGGCAAGGGTAATTCCTCCAATGGTTATCGTTGTTGCAGAAGATACATTTGCAGAATTGTAAGTACCAGTCACCGAACCAACAGATAAGCTAACATCGTCTCCTGTAATAGGCTTACCATCTATAGATGTTCCAGCACCTGCAGCTACTGAAGCTGCTAAGGCAGGCGTTCCCGTTACCGAAGCAAAAGTAGTTCCATCATAAGTTCTACTTGCTGGAATGGTTAACCCAACTATTGATAATGCTTTAGCTGTAACTGAACTATTTACTGTTGCTATACTTTTTGTTAGTGCCGCCCCAGAAGATGCACAAGTTATATTTCCATTGTATGTTCCAACACTAGCTGTTGCTGTCAATCGAACATAAATAAGTGTTGCATTTAATGTTCCAGAGGCAGAAACAACAAGCGGAGAACTGTTATTACCAATATTACTAGAAAAGTCTGAAGTGGTAGATACTTCAAAACCAACAGGAGGTTTTATGGTGACGTCTGCCGTTAAGTTTTGTCCACTTACATTAAATGAAGTTGTGGTGCTTGGCAAACCATAAGTTGTAGAAAGTGCAGTTAAAGTACCACTTACTGAAACATTCGGCCCAGCAGCAAATACGCCCAATGCTAAGTATTTAGTACCCGCACCTGTTAAACCATTTACACTACTTACTACCCCATTTTGTCCGCTAAGTGTTCCAGCAGTTCCACCAATATCTGTGTAAGAAGAGTTGGATGTATTTGAACCAATTGTGTTGAAAGTAGTAAGGTCGGCTAAGTTAGATTTAGCAATTGAGAAAGAAGAAGCATCAAAACTACCTGTTGTCACTAACTTCCAATACTCTGAAGAACTTACAGAAGACAAAGTTGCATCTACTGAACCTGTAGTGGCTGTAAATGCTTGTGCAGTAATTGTAGGACTACCGGTATTTGTACCTGCCACAAAAGCTAAAGGATAATAAATAGAAGTAACACCTAATGGAATGGTGTAAGTTCCTGTGGAAGTGCTTCCCATTGTCCAAGTTAAAGGCCCATTGATAAAGGCAGTTGTGCTACCACCACTTATTGCATTATTGGCTATATTGGTTAGCGTTAAAGAATTGGTTGCAGTAGTAGTTAGAATGCCCGCTGTTAAACCAAGAGTACCAGTAACAATAAATGGTTGACTTAAAGTTGTTCCACTGGAATTAATAGTTAAATTATTTACGGTATTAGCTGTAGGTGAGGAAGTAAACACGCCCGTTGTTGCTCCTTTAAATTCATAATTTGCAGCACTACTAAAAGTACGAGTAAGTTGAGAAATAGATCCAGGTTGAACACTTCCATTAGTACCTAATCCATTGCTATTTGAAGTCACCAATGTTCCTCCTGAATTTAGATTAAAAGAAGCAAAACAACTCGTATTACTATTGTATGAAGAATAAGATGTTAAGTTTATTGTGATGGTTTTATCCACCATATTTAAATAGCCGCCATTTGATACAGTAAATGAACTTTGGTTTGTTACAGGGGTTGTCCATGCTGATAAAGTAACGTTTGAATTAAGTTGTACATACGCTCCATTAGCAACAGAAAAATTAGTGTAGTGTACCTTTGTTGGATCACTAAAACTTATTATTTGCGGACTTGAAGGAGAACCGCCTGTGCCTGTAAATGTAATCGTTCCATTAGTAGTTGAATAGGTGTATAAATTATCCCCACTAGAATTTACTGTAGTTAAATTTCCTTTTAGATTTATATTTCCTACACCAGTAGGTTGAACCGTAGTGTAATAAGCGGAATATAACTCAGCATTACCATTTATAGTTAAATTACCATTCAAATTCAAGGTAAATGTTCCAGTAGCAGGATTGCTTGTTTCATCAACCATTCTAAACACTGTACCAGTAGACATTGTTAAATTTGTAGCTGAAACTGTACGGTTTGTAGACGAGGTTCCTACTAACGTTCCACTGGTGATTGATATATCACCAGCAATTGCAGTGTTACCAGAAAGTGTTGCTGTGCTAGTTCCACTGTAAGTTAGGTTGTAGTAGTTGCTACCACTAGCCACCGCTGGAACAGGTATTGTTTGAGCAGTGGTGCCATTGAAGTTTATGGTACTTGTTCCGATAGTGTAAAGACCTGTACCAGTTGTGAAAGCACCTGCTATAATAATTGAACCTGAACTTGCCAATGTTCTTGCATTATTGCTAGAAGATAGGTTGTAATAACTAGAAGCAGGTATTGTTTGACCATCAGCACCACTAAAGTTTATGGTACTAGTACTAACCGTAACAACACCTGTTGTTGGGGTGTAAGTACCTGCAATATCTATTGTACCGGTAGTACCCACTAAGGTTCTTGGGCCATTACCAGAATTGGTTAAGTTGTTATAGTTTATTGGGATAATCGTTTGAGATGAAGAGGAAGCATAATCGAAAGTATTACCACTATTAACCCATGCTACTGTTCCAGACATAGTATTTGAGAATGTTCCAGTAACAGAGATTGTTCCACTAGCTAAAGTAATAGTTGGCGTAGAAGTTTTCGTTCCACCTATCGTTAGATTCGCATAAGAGTTTGCAGAAATGACTTGACTACCCGATGCTGAACCAGTCGAGGCATTGTAAACTATGGTAGAGTTAGCACCTAAATTAACTGTAGGTGCATTTGTATTACTAAGCACAGAATTAGCATTGCCAGTTAAACCATAACTTGCTAATTGTGTTTGAAGCGTTCCATAAACATTAACGGTACAACCTGTACCTCCAAAAAGCAATTGTGTTGTAATAAAGTTTGCAATTGCTGTACTATTTACTGTAAATGTTCCACCAGCTACTATAGTAGGTTTTATACCCATTGCTTTAAGGAAACTACCAGAAGAACCACCTGTTAGGGTTAAATTATAATAGTCAGTCCTTGTAGTGATTGCTTGGCTAGTAGAGGTAGCATTATATTCTATTGTAGATGTAGCAACTAGGGTTACCGTTGGTGTATTGGTACTAGAAATTGATGTAGATGCACCATCTGAGAATCCATTTGAATTGGCTGTTTGAAAAATTCCATTAATGGTTGCAGTTCCACCAGAAGCACTAAAACTAATTACATTAGTACCTGCCGACAATGTAGTTCCTGAAGCCAAAGTAAATGTATTACCAGTAATAGACACTGCACCAGCCAATGTTTTAGCAGCCCCACTATTCTGAATAATCAGGTTTCCATAAGTAGCAGCCGTAACAGCTTGTGTGCTACTACCATCATATACTACTGTACTAGTAGCATTTAATGTTCCGATTGTTGGAATGGCTGCATTCTGCAACGTTAATTTTGAATTAGCAGTAACATCTACATTTCCGGTGTAAGCAAAAGAAGAAGGAATCGTAAAATTAATAGCCGTTGCAGAGCCATCACCTACCACCACTTTAGCACCTGAACCAGAAACTGTCCAAGCTGCACCGATTGATGGGGTAGTATTATTAACTATATTATATACCACACCAGCAGTAGTAAAATCAGCTGGAGCAGTACCTGTACCATCCGTATTAGTACCCCATGTGCTTAATGCATCTAGATTACCAGTTGATTTACTGTAATATGAAGGAGTGCTAGTGGTAACAGTGATTACATTTGAGTTAGCAGAAGCTGAACCATTTACGGCTCTAACAACATAGTTATAGGTGGTAGAACCGCTTAAACCTGTAACATTATATGTTGTACCAAATACAGACTGCCCTGTAAGTATATTGGTTCTTGAAGCTGTCATAGAAATATCATCCAAATAACCAGTTGAACCTGTATTATTGGTAAATGTTAATGAACCAGAAGTAATTGAATTTATTGTTACACTAAACTGATACCATCCACTTGAATTTGTGACTTGTGTTGTGGAATATGCTACTCCAGCATATGTAATAGTTGGAGGAGATGATGAGTGCCACCAAAATGTAACTACCCCACAATCGTTTAAATTAGGTGAGGATGCATAAGTTCCAGTTGCACTATTAAACTGACAAGAATAATTACCACCATGTATGTAAGTTGTTCCACTGTAACCAGCTTTATTAAAAGTCCAACTTCCACTGCCAAGGGAAGCAGAAGCACCACTATTAACATAAGCAGTGGTTAAGCCAGTTTCAAAACCCTCAGACAAAGTTGAACTTGTTCCGGTATAAACATCTAATGCATAGCTAGTGGCACAACCAACAGCCCCCCAGTTAGCAGTGAAGCTTGTGGAAGCAGTGTTAGTTGCAGCAGTTGCTGTAGGAGCAGTTAGTGAGTTTACTGTTACAATTGCACTACCAGAAGGCGAAGCAACCGTACAACCGTTTGCATCGGTAACCGATGTTAAAGTATAAGTAGTATTTGATGAAGGAGAAACAACAATGTTTGCACCACTTGTATAATTACTTACGGTACCACCACTATATACCACTGTGAAAGTAGACGAAGCTCCAGACGTTATGGCAACCGATAAGTTTGTGTTATTGCCACTACAGATAGTTGCTGTTCCAGATAAGGTTGCTGCTGTGGGGCGAGCATTGACGGTAATAATTGCTGAACCAGTTGGCGAAGCAACTGTACATCCATTGGCATCGGTAACTGATGTTAAGGTATAGGTAGTGCTGCTAGATGGGGAAACAACAATGTTTGCACCACTGGTGTAGTTGCTAACTGTTCCTCCGCTATAAACCACTGTAAAACTAGATGATGCTCCTGCGGTAATAGCAACAGACAAGTTTGCACTAGCACCACTACACATTGGGCTTGTTCCAGACAAGGTTGCTGCTGTAGGGCGAGCATTAACAGTTACTGTCGGCGAACCTGCTGGAGAAGCCACCGTACATCCATTGGCATCAGTAACAGAGGTTAAAGTGTAAGTAGTATTTGAAGAAGGAGATACTGAAATATTGCCTCCACTAGTATAGTTATTTATTGTACCACCACTATAAACTACGGTAAAGCTAGATGAAGCACCAGCAGTTACAGCTACAGATAAGTTAGTGCTATTACCACTACAAATAGTTGCTGCGCCAGACAAAGTAGCTGCCGTAGGGCGAGCATTTACCGTTACTATAGCCGTACCTGATGGTGAAGCAACTGTGCAACCATTGGCATCGGTAATTGATGTTAAAGTATAGGTGGTGTTGCTAGAAGGAGCAACCGAAATGTTTGCCCCACTTGTATAACTATTTACAGTACCACCACTATAAACTACTGTGAAAGAGGAAGAAGAACCTGCTGTTACAGCTACAGATAAGTTTGTACTACTACCACTACAAATAGTTGCCGTTCCAGACAAAGTGGCTGCCGTAGGGCGAGCGTTCACTGTTATTTGTACCGCACCAGACGCTAGTGTTTGGGTAGTGTTTGTTTGTCCACAGGTATTGTCTGAGGCATAACCTACACAGAAATAATAGCGAGTACCCACTTCGGAAGCAGTACTCAATGGGGTGTATGTGCTATTGGTAGCTCCACTAACTACTGTGGCACCGCTTACGGTGTTACTATTGGTTAAGTTGTAATACCATTGATATAGCAGTGTAGGCGAACCCGCAGCACCCGCATTCGTGATAGCAGCAGTAAGCTGATTAGCAGATGTTCCCACACAAACAGTTTGAGTTGCGGATGGGGTTACTGCTGTAGAGGATGGGCAAACAGGTACTGCCGCAGAAATCCACTTTGCATATAATGTAGAGTTGGCTGCTGGCATAGCGTAAGATGCACCTGCTGCATAATCTGTACCTAATCCGTCTGATTGTGTATTCCATTTGGAGAAGGTGTAACCAGTTTTAGTAAAGTTGCAACTTGGTAGGGTAACAGAAGCACCATAGTTGTTAGAACTTGAACTTACTGCTGTTCCGCCATCACTGCCATTACCATCATAAGATAAGGTGTAACTGTTTACTGTCCATTTTGCATACAAAGTAATCGCCGTTGTAACTGAAGTGGAAAAACTATAAGAAGAGGTTAAGCCAGCATCCGAATACCAACCTGCAAAGGTGTAACCAGTTTTGGTTGGATCAGTAGGTTGGGTGGCGGTACTGTTGTAGTTAATGTTTTGTGTAGTAACACTAGAACCACCATTACTATTGAAAGTTACTGCATAACTATTGATAGTCCATTTAGCATAAAGGGTAATATTCCCTGTAACAGAAGTGGAAAAACTATAAGAAGAAGTTAAGCCCGCATCCGAATACCAACCTGCAAAAGTGTAACCTGTCTTTGTTGGTGCTGTTGGTTGGGTGGCGGTACTACTATAGTTAATGTTTTGAGTAGTAACGCTCGAACCACCATTACTATTAAAGGTTACCGCATAACTGTTGATTGACCATTTTGCGTATAAAGTAATAGCAGATGTAACAAAAGTAGAAAAACTATAAGAAGAGGTTAAGCCAGCATCCGTATACCAACCTGCAAATGTGTATCCTGTTTTAGTAGGATCAGTAGGTTGGGTGGCGGTACTATTGTAATTAATATTTTGTGTAGTTACGCTTGTACCGCCATTACTGTTAAAAGTTACCGCATAACTATTAATTGCCCAGATAGCGTACAGCGTAGCAGCCCCACCTGTAAAAGCATAAGACGCAGCATCGGTATAAGCTACTGTGCCAGCAGTAGCATTTGCTGCACTACTTGCCCAGCCACCAAAAGTGTAACCAGTTCTACTTAAACCAAGTGTAGAAGCAGACGTAAGATTTGTGGCAACATTTGCGGTTTGTGTAGTAGTGGAGATACTACCACTACTAGCATTAAAAGTAACAGTTGAATTCCAAATTGCATAAAGAGTAGTACTAGAAGAAAATGCATAAGAAGCACCATCATTATAAGCAATTGTACCAGCAGTTGCATTGGCTGCACTAGTTGCCCATCCACCAAAAGTGTATCCTGACTTGCTAAGACCAAGAGTTGATGCACTTGTAAGTGCTGTGGAAGAACTTGCTGTTTGTGTAGTAGTGGTAATGCTTCCACCACTAGGGTCAAATGTGACTGTAGAAGAAGTAGAAGTATAGTAAACCTTAATGTTCGCTATAAAAGCTCTTTTTGATGAAACAGTTGCAAATTTCAAAGTTGAAGTTGAAGTACCACCAGTGAAATTAAGAACTGCATTTCCAAATGTTCCACCTGGAATTTGTGTTGACGTAGGAGTGGTTGCATTTTTTGCAGTTCCACTGTTTAATTGTACAGATATAGCAGCTAATTCGGAAGTAGACCAACCTAAATAATCAAATGAAACACTAAAAGCCCCACCATTAACACTGAGGTCTAAAGATTTGGTTGTCAAAGTGCCACCATTTGAACTTGAACTTAATTTTATTACATTGTATGAACCTGCACCTTCTGTTCCAGCTGGGTATGCATAAGAGTTAACTGTCCAGTTAGCACTAGCTGACCATGTAGTTGAACTTGGAGAAGATTGTGAACTTCCAAATGTTCCTCCTCCAAAATTATCATTTAGTATATAGGTTTGTCCCCAACTTTTTCCTGTAGATACACCCAATAAAAGGGTAGCGGCGAATATGAACCTAGTAAGGCTTTTCATAATGTTCTTCGGCATGGAAACATGCTGTGTTGCTTTAGCTGTTTCCTTTGGGGCAAAACAAAGACTGTTACTTCTCTCGCTAGTGTTCTTGTTGCTGAATACCATATTGTGCTTATATTATTAAGTTTATGTTCTTGTTGTTTATGTTGTCTGAATCAGGATTTACAGGATTTAAGAGATTAGAAAGATTTGCATTCTACATTAATCTTTTAAATCCTTTTAAATCATGGTTCAGAAATTCTTCCTTTCATTCCTTAGGAATCTAACCGAAAATTAATCATCCTCTATTTGTAAGAGATTCCTTTACAATGACGTGGGTTTATACGTCCCTGATTTGCCAACTTTTCAGAAGTTGGTAAATCTAAATGTGGCAAGTCTCTGTCCGTTAGATTTGGCAACTTACAAAAAGTTACCAAATCATAGCCCCACACGTCATTCACATTTTTTTCTGGTGCTCCCAGATGAACCATTCGGAATGACAACTGGTGTGCTTATAACCCTCACCTACTCCTCTGCTCACTTCTATTTTCCTTTTTATCATCTCAAAACCACATCGCATCATTACCCAAATTCAATTATCAAAATATTTATGATAATGGTAATTTTTCTTTATTCTATGTTTTAATCCACTGAAAATTGCCCAGTTGTTTGTTTTTTTTCTGTCGTATGCCCTTTAATGCCTGTTAGTTCTTGTGCCTGATTGTGCCTTAATTCTTCACTTTAAGCCGTGGGACATAAAGAAAAGCGAATATAATCCGTGTCGTCTCAATGCAATGAATTGCGATATTACTAAATTGTTATTAAATATTTATTAAAATTATTTTTTAACATTAGAAATAATTAAATACAACAGTAATAACAACATTTAACCAATACTTACCTAATTCCGAAATAATTTTCAATTCTACCCTATACTAAACAACCGATCTATCAGTTTATTTACCTTTTTTTACAATAACTGAAATAAATAATTTTATTGTAAAATACAAATAAGGAAGCAGTTTCTTCAATTCATGCCTAAAAACAGCAATTTTCTGTAAAGTGTTCAAATTATTTATACACACTTGATGCATCATACCTGTTTTTCATTTCTAATTCAATGGTTAACCAAATTTTCTATTAAAGGTCTTTAGGTTTTAGCATACCCACCACGGTACATTGACTAATAACAAAACACTTAGCAAATGGATAGTTCTAAAAATTATACTCCAGATTTAAAAAGCTATATCACTAAAAACCTTCCATATTGGTGTAGTTGAAGGAGAAAAAGGGACAAAGACGAATTTCCGAAATCATAAATTATTTATTTTTAAGGCAACTAATTAAAATAAATAGTTCATTACAAAATAAAACCCCCACCTTTATTTGAATTATACTACAAAAGAAAAATATGGCTACCCAATTTTGTTATCATAGCACACAAAGGATAGCTTTTATCTATCTAAATTTACCAAAATGCTGGATAAATAGTCATTGCCGCAAATACGCCAAAAACGCACTACCACCCCACACTTTCTTCAGAGCATTTGCAAAAACTGGAATCGGATAATCATCAGGCAATAACAATATTGTAAGAAAAAAAAGAGACTTCATTTTTATGTTACCCGGCACACTGAAAATTATAGTATCATCCGCACCGTTAGGCATGGCATTACGAAAAAAAAGTATAGCACTCCTAACGTTAGGCATGGCAGTATAAAAAAAAAGAGTAACACTCCTAGTGTTAGGCATAGCAGTACGAAAAAAAAGTATGACATCCCTAGCATTAGGTAAGGTAGTATGAAAATTTTCAATAGCACACCTAACATTGGCGATACTATTGAAAATTTCTGGGACTGCATCCCTAAGCGTAACAATTATTGTTTTCCTAAAAAAGCATTTATATCAAGGCTTATTTATTCATTATTAAATTAAAAAAAAATGATTTCTTCAATAAAATTATTCGGCGATCTTTTCAATACAAATGACATTACCCCCGACAGATTAGTAATTTTTGCTAAAGACCTATTGGCAAGACTAACTAAAGCCAATGCCAGCGGCGCATTTACCGCACAAATTGCCACTTTGACAACGTACATTGCTTCACTTGAGGCTGACATTAGCGGTGTTGACACCACACTAAATCTTCAAAGCGGACAAACTGATGAAGTTGATTTATTAACCCACAATTTTGGAGCTAGACTAAGCATCTTGGAGGGCGTTATTGCTTTTAGCCTTGGCGGCGTAAACACCATTGCTTACAAAGAATTTTTTCCACGCGGACTTTCTGAATACAATAAAATTACCCGCCCTAAGATGCCAACATTTGTTGCCCGCATTAAAAAAGCTGCTATTAAGTACAGCACTGAACTTGGGGCAATTGTAGCGAATGAACTAGAAGGATTTGAAGCAAAATATGTTGCAGCACGAGACGCACAAAACACATCGATAACTGGGCTTTCGTCAACCAGAATTGACAGAAACAAAGCTGAGAGAGACATGCAAAAGGGATTAACTCAGAGTGTTCATTTGGTGGGAAGCATCTATCCAACGGACATTGTGAAATGCAGTGCTTGTTTCAACTTTAACCTCCTTTACACTGTGGCACATCGGAAACACGTACTATATATTGGAACCCTAATTGAGGATGAAACCAGAACAATCATTAACCGCTCCTTTACAGACAATGTAACCATTACAATTAGGAGTAAGGGAACTAATGCAGGTATAGAAGTATGGCTAGCAGCAACAGCAGATGGATTACCGACAATTTTATTGGCCACAGTGGCACCCGGGAAAGCTTCAATAGTTGTTCCATCTAGTTTGGGTGATATTGATAATACTTTTCTGCTAATAAAAAATGCTAGTGCTGTTAATGGGGCTGTTTATGAAGTAGAAACAATTGGATAGAAACAAACAAAAAGTACAACAATAAAGTAAATTTTGCATCACATAACCCGTCGAGATTTAAGCTCTTGGCGGGTTTATTATTTGTAGCAATTAATATTAAATATAATTATATGTGCTGAATGAAACAATATTTTATTTAGTTTTGCTACATTAATCAATATTTTAATAAAATCTATTATGAAATCTCTTACTCCAGATCCTACGTTTGCGTACTTCATGCTGTTCCTAACTTTTGTTTCTATTATCGCCTTGATAGTTGCTTTAATTAAGCTTATAAGAGCAAATCATAAAGACACTTCTACAAAATTAGTGTGGGCTCTTATCATTTTGTTCGTATGGCTAGTGGGTCCATTACTTTACATTACCATGGGAGGCAGAGAGGTTAATGGTTAGTGGTTAGTTATTAGTTATTAGTGGTTAGTTATTAGTTATTAGTGGTTAGTGGTTAGTTATTAGTTATTAGTGGTTAGTTATTAGTTATTAGTGGTTAGTTATTAGTGGTTAGTTATTAGTGGTTAGTGGTTAGTGGTTAGTTATTAGTGGTTAGTGGTTAGTGGTTAGTGGTTAGTGGTTTGTTTGTAATTAATCCTAGTTGCATTTAGTTGCTAAATTCAACTAGGATTAATTCACTTTTCTATTGATATTCTTTCTTCAACTTGTGCTTGAAAACCTTTTCAAACTTCTCCACCTTGGGTCTAATCACATAAGAACAATAACCTTGGTTTGGGTTGTCGTTGTAGTAATTACTGTGGTAGTTTTCGGCAGGATAATAGTTTTTAAAAGGTTCAATTGCCGTTACAATTGGGTTTGGGTATGCATGACTTTTGTCTAATTCTGCTTTGTAATGATCGGCCTTTTGCTTTTGCTCGGGTGAAGTGAAAAAGATTACGCTTCTATATTGTGGTCCAGCATCTGCTCCCTGACGGTTTAGTGTTGTGGGATCGTGCGTTTTCCAAAATACTTCTAGCAGTTCATCATAAGTCACTTTTGCAGGGTCATATTCAATCTTGGTGACCTCAGCATGACCCGTTTTCTTGTCACACACTTGTTCGTAAGTAGGATTATCTACATGCCCACCGCCATAACCACTACAAACACTTAGCACGCCATCAATGCGTTGAAAAAAGGCTTCCGTACACCAAAAGCAACCTTCGCCAAAGTAGGCGGTTTCTGTTTTAACTCCATTCATTGTCTTTGTTTTTTGACCAAAGGCTACAAACACGCCAAGTGTTAATACCCCGATTAATAATAATTTTTGCATGATGATTGTCTAACAATTTTTTAATTAATAAGTTGTTTCAATCATTATACGCATGAAAGGGAGAAACCTTACATTCTGATATTTTTAATTTTATATTTTACATGTTGAATTAGGTTAGCCTTTTGGCAATAACTTAAAATTTAAAACACAAAATTCAAAACAACTACTCCTCTTCTTCATCAATCACGATGGGCACTTTTACAGGTTTGGGTTTCTTTCTGTTCATCTGATTAATTAAATCTGCCACCACCGCAGTCCATCCTGTTTGGTGACTTGCTCCTAGTCCTTTGCCGGTGTCCCCATGAAAATATTCGAAGAATAATATCAAATCCTCATTGCCTGGGCGTTGATAGAACTTATTATATTCTGCATTCGATCTACGTTTACCTTCTTCATCTTTCTCGAAAATGCTAGTTACTCTTTTGGTTAATTCATCTGCCACCTGTTCCAAGTTCATCATTTTGCCCGAACCAGTGGGACATTCCACCAATAAAGTATCCTCATAAAAAGTAGCATATTTACGAATGGAACGAATGATTAGATAATTGATAGGAATCCAAACAGGCCCACGCCAATTGGAATTACCGCCAAAAAGGTTAGAAGTTGAATCGCCCGGATCATACCTAATAGTATATTCTCTTCCATCAAGCGTAATGGAATAAGGGTGTTTCTCATGATATTTTGATAAAGCCCGAATGCCACCTTCCGACAGAAACTCGTCTTCGTTAAGCATTCTTTTCAACAATGCAATCAAACGATCACGAGGCACGAGGGATAAAAGTATTTTGTCGCTATCACTTCTTTCCTCATTAGGCCAAAAGCGGTTATTCTTTTTACGATAACCTTCAAACCAACCAATTCTGCGTTTGAAATCGGTTAATTGATTTAGCGTGCTTTTTTCAATTACCGAAACTGCTAATAGTGGTATCAATCCCACAATAGATTGAGTTTTTAAAGGGATAGTTGCACCACCTTTAATGCTGAGTGTATCATAAAAAAACTGATCTTCTTTGTTCCAAAGTATATGGTCGTTCATGGCTTCGGCTATCAGCACAAAGTGTTCAAAGAATTTAGTCGCCATATCTTCAAATGAATGATCGTTAACCGCAATCTCAAGTGCAATATCCATCATGTTGAGGGCATATTTACCCATCCAGCTAGTGCCATCAGCTTGTTCTAGTTGCATGTGGGCAGCAATTCCATAACTTCTATCAAGCACACCAATGTTGTCTAATCCAAGAAAGCCTCCTTGAAAAATGTTGTTGCCATTTTCGTCCTTACGGTTAATCCACCAAGTGAAGTTTATAATCAGCTTTTGGAAAATACGTTTCAAAAAAGTAAGATCACCCTTACCAGTAGCTTCTTTTTCTATTTTATATACCTGCAAAGCCGCCCAGGCATGAACAGGCGGATTCACATCGCCAAAGTTCCATTCATAAGCAGGCAATTGCCCATCAGGCTTCATGTACCACTCACGCATGATGAGGATGAGCTGATGTTTTGCAAAAGTTACATCAATCATCGCCATCGGAATACAATGAAAAGCCAGATCCCAAGCAGCATACCAAGGATATTCCCACTTATCGGGCATCAAAATGATGTCATTGTTTTTCAAGTGCTTCCAATCACTGTTTCTGCCATTCTTTTTGCCATCATTTACAGGGGTGATCCCATCGGAGGTTGTAAGCCAGCGTTCCACATCATAGTGATAATATTGTTTACTCCACAATAAGCCTGCAAAAGCCTGCCTTTGAATATTCAGCAAATCTTTAGGCGTATCTGGGTGCAATAACGAAGCATAAAAGTCGTCTGCTTGTTGCTTTCTATTGGCAAATACGGCAGCAAATCCACCAGCAAAAGGATTATCGTGGGGTTTGCTACTTAGCCTACAATAAATAGTTTTCGTTTCTCCACCAGCAATTTCAAGATTATAAACAGGTGAGAACTTAGTCCCCATTTTTCTATCCCGCAATGCCTGAACATCTTTGCCACGAATGATGGCGGAGTGGAAAGCATCTTTTACAAAAGGGGTTTCATTGGGGATGCCCAACACTTTTTGTTTATTAGTTTCATTATCGGTAAAGAGTGCATCATCGGCTTTCTGAAAATAAAAGTAATAACTCCCCATTCTTTCTTGATCTGCACGGACGGAAGTTTTACCAAGAGAAGTAATGGACGCCTTCTTTTCACTTGCCACATTTTTCCATCGGTTATAAAACCACAGCGTAGGCAGAACCGTTATGGGGGCAGGTTTGTCATATTTGTTCGTTACTTCTATTTTAATGAATATGTCCTGTGCGCTTTGTTTTGCATAAGTAATTTTAACATCAAAATATTCATCATTATCAAATACACCCGTATCCAGAATCTCATACTCTGGCTGATTCTTGTTTCTATTCCTATTTTCTGTTACAAGTTTTTCATAAGGGAATGCTTGCTGAGGATATTTGTATAAGTACTCCATATAATAATGCGTAGGCACATTATCTAGGTAATAATACAATTCCTTCACATCTTCACCATGGTTTCCCTCGCTATTTCCCAAGCCGAATAAACGTTCTTTCAATATTGGGTCTTTACCATTCCACAAGGCAATTGCAAAACATAAGTTCTGAAAATAGTCGGTAATGCCACCTAAGCCATCCTCACCCCATCTGTAAACTCTACTAGGAGCATGATCATGAGGAAAATAGTTCCAGGCGTCACCGTGCACACCATAATCTTCTCGAACAGTACCCCATTGTCTTTCGCTTAGGTAGGGACCCCATTGTTCTAGCGGTATATGTTTACGAGAATTAACCGAAAGTCGTTGATGTTCTGCTGTCATACTCATAGATTCCTAATAGTATCTTAAATAAAAGGGTTGTTGGGTATATAAATGCCCTAAAGTTGCTTAATAGGCACAAACGAAATGAGTTATTATTTCGATGCCAACCGATTCATTAAACTAAATGCAATAAATATTATTCAACAAAGTAATGTGTGTGTTATACTTCCTCAAAGCATAAATATAGGGGAGATGTTGGAATTTTATATACAATTTTTGCAAACGCCACTAACAATTACGTCTGCTTGCTTCTTCACAAAGCCTTCTGGGAGCTGCACTTGTGGGATAGTTACTTTTTCTAAACAATAGGTTGTGCTACAATTATCGCATATAAAATGAACGTGATTATCATGGTGATGCCCCTCTTTGCATTCGTCTTTGCAAAGGGCATACAGCACACTATTATCAGCTGTTGGGATGGTGTGGATGATGCCTTTTTCAACAAATGTTTGTAGTGTTCTGTAGATGGTTACCCTATCAAACATGGCAGCAGATAGCTTCTCAATATCAGCATGAGCCAATGCACCTTTACTGGCATGAAACAAATTAAGTATCTGTATGCGGCTTTCAGTGATGCTAAGTTTATATGACTTTAATATTTCTGAAGAATGCATTTTCTTTAGTTGTTAGTTATTAGTGATTAATTATTAGACGGGACTAACCACTAATAACTAATCACTAATAACTGTCTTACGGGTTAAATATGTTGTTTGCGAAGTTGCTTTTGTTGCTTTTTTCTTTTAGCAGCTTGGCGATGTCGTCTTTTAGCTTATCGAGTTCATCTTGTTTAAGACCGTCATAAATCTGTCCACGAACTTTACCTTCTTTATCCACTAATGCAAAGAATTGTGTATGGATAAACTGATCTTCTATCTTTTCTAATGAGTTTTTTGGGTCATCGAGCAAATAACTATTACGGGCTTGAAAATATAAGCTATCTTTTCTTCCCGTAACAAAAAACCACTTCTTAACATCAACTTTCAAACTATCTGCGTAATGCTTTATTTGCGGAACACTATCTCTTTCAGGGTCACAACTATGAGAAAGAATCATAAAATTCGGTTCATCTTTATACTTTTCATAGATAGTGCGCATATTGGTATTCATTCGAGGACATATTCCCTTGCAGGTAGTAAAAAAGTATTCAACAACAGTTACTTTGCCAAGCATATCTTTTTCCGTGAACGATACATTATCCTGATTTTTAAAAGAGAATGGTTTCACATAACTTAAAACAGGTAATTTGGCTTGCCAAGCATCTGTGCCGTTAAAAAGGAAAAACCAAAAGGAGATAACCAACAAAAGGAAGAACGTGAGGTATATGAAAACTTTTTTGCGCATAATGACCGCAAATGTAATTTGTAAATTTCGAAGTATTGAAGGAAGTTGCAAGTAAAAGATGTAGTGTCTTTACTAGAAAGGATATGATTTTATTATGAAGAATTCTTAGATAGAGGGTTTTAATAAATTTACATTTTAAAATATGGCAGAAGAAGAATGATTATTCATACTAATCTCCTATTTTTACTTTGTAATAATATCTTTAAAGCATAGTAATAAAATATCTTTTAAACAAAATACAATACCACTATGAGAAACTTTGTTGCCATTTTAAGTTGCCTCTTGCTTTTAGCTGGATGCTACAAATTAGAATTTGATGGAAATGCTTTCTACACTGTTAAAGGAAGAATTACAGATACAGCAAACCATTCTATTGCTAATCTTCAGGTTCTAATTTATAATACCAGAACATATAGCCCCTTTTTAGATAACGGTATTGTTTCTGCAAAGACAAATACTGATATTGATGGAAATTTCACCCTCACTTTTCCTGCAAGTAACGGATTTACTTATTTACAATTGCAAGAGGATTATGTGATTTTACCTAATAGAACTGGTTCCAATCAATTTAATAATGGCAACACTGTTTTTATTGATACAAGCAGTTTTCACAACTATTTTACCAATCTAAAAACAATTAAAGTCTATAAGCCATGAAAATATTAATGCTAATATCATTGCTATTAATCACTAGTGCAACATATTCTCAAAAACCTATTAATGCCAAATATAATGGAACGATGGCAATTGGAGTATCTTCCGGGATGGGTCTCTTTAGTGGGAATAACTTTATAGCAAAATCTTACAATACAAACTATCCAATCAGCATCAACGTACAATTTCATTTGTACAAAAACATTGGTATTGGCTTTTTATATCAGCACAGTAATGCTTCTTTAAAAAGTACTGAATATGTGGGATTAAGCACCGTTGGTAAGTTTGGAAGATTTGGTTCATTTGTAGGCTACTATGGCAAACTGGGTAAAAAGTTCTTGATTGAACCTAAAATAGGAATGGGTATTTTAAGGATAAGAAATATTCTTGACAACAGCTTTTACCTAAGTAATGGTTCTTATGATTATAAAACTTGGGGAAACTACACTTCTTTTTCTACAGATTTTGACTATTTCATCAATAAGAACCTGAGTCTTTTTGCAAATGTAGATTATAGTTATTTAGCGTTTCCCGATGTTCATGCAAGCACTGAAACTGGTGTAAGTTATCATTCATCTAACCTTTATGGAGTTCAGTTGGGAGTAAAGTTTTGGGCAAGATGATACAACAATTTTAGTAATGGACAACTGTAGACAACTACTGTTTTCTGTTAAATATGCTCTAGCATGTATGCAAGAAAGGTTATTCTCCCCCATTTTAGCTGTGTACAATTCTTGCATCAACCACTTCATCCGTTAAGCTTTTATGAATTTTCAATTACTTAACTTCTTTTTATAATATTAGACTGTAAAATTGCAGCGAATTATAATGATAAAGAAGATAGGAAACATATTATGCAAGACTTTTTTGGTACTGATGGCTGCATTGGTGCTGAACCAAAGTATTGATGAAATAGAGTTTCAGCCTTTTGAAAACAATAGCATTGGCAACTTCAACGACCTTAACTCTGCTGTAGAATACGTTTCGGAAATCATACTAGGCAACAAAGATGTGTTCCCTGAATTTAAAAAAGAAGCTACTAGCAAACATTCATCCATCTCAAAACATATAGTAAGTAGCAAAATGTTTGAGCCCATTTTTTCACTAGTGGCCCCAACCCATTTTATTACGATTCGCACTTTTTCTTTTCCATTAGACGAGAAATATTCTTTCCTTTTCTCTAAAGAAATCATTCAGCCTCCTTGCATTAAAGCTTAGTTTCTATCCTTAGTGAGTTATAAGTAATAAGTTGTAGGTGTTAAGTTTAAAACTACTTTTCATCATTAAATAAATTACTCAAACTCCTTTGATAGTGTTTTATTGCTACTTCTAATGAACGCTTAAAGGCGTTGTCAACCATTACTATTAATTATTATTTATGGAATACAAGAAATCACTTTCTAGAAGAAAGAGGTATCTGTTAGCATTTGCCCTAGTTTTTACTATTGGCAATGCAGCTTTGGCGCAACAACAGCAAGATACCCTTACCCTTTCACTACAACAAACAGAAAAAGTATTTACGGACAGTAACCTTGTTCTACTTGCCCAGCATTATAATGTTGATGCGCAGAAAGCCTTGGTGGAACAAGCCAAATCATGGCAAAACCCTACGCTGAACACAGATTGGGGCATTGCGGCTAATGGTAAGTTTATTCAGTATAAAAAGAATGCCGATGGTAGTTACAACGGGCAGTTTTATATTCAGATACAACAACTGATTCTCACTGCTAAAAAGCGTGGTAAACTGATAGACATTGCCAATACCAACACAAGAATTAGTGAGCTTCAATTGCAAGATGTGCTTAGAAATCTTCGATATCAACTGCACCAAGATTATTATACCATTCAACAGCAATTGGCTTTATTGAATATCTATAAGGGGCAGTCTGAGCAATTGGACAACCTTTTAAATGGTATGAAAGCACAATTGGATGCTGGTAACATTGCCCGTAAGGATTTTGTGCGCATACAGGCATTGGTAATCTCGTTGAAACAGGACATTACGGAGCTGAAAAAGAGTTTGGCTGATAGCGAGAATGACCTAAAGACATTACTCCAAATTAAAGATGCCCATCTGTTTGTGAAACCTACAGAACACCTGACAGGTGAAGTTCCGATGCCCGACAACTTAGAAAGCCTTGTGAATGGGGCACTAAAAACAAACCCTTATTACTTGTTGCAACAATGGCAAACTACCTATCAGCAACAAAACCTTTCTTATCAGAAGGCATTGAAAACACCTGACATTACGCTTGGGCCAAACTTCGACCGCAACTCCAACTTTGCACCTAACTATGTGGGGCTTGGGGTATCGTTGCCATTGCCTGTGTTTAATAAAAACAAAGGCAATATTAAATCCGCCGAGGCAAACGTGAAGCAACAACAAGCCATTACACAAAGTGCGGAGACTGAGTTACGAAACAACATCAGCAATGCGTATCAAAAGCTGTTATTAAGCATTGAATTGGGTAATGGAACGCAGAAAGCTTTTTATAAAGACTACACTGAGATATATAACAATATGCTAGTAAGCTACAAGCAAAGGCAGATTAATCTATTGGAGTTTCTGGATTTCTTTAATGACTACACAGATAGTCAGAAGAAATTGCTCGACCAACAATTAAACCTACAGTTAGCTCACGAGGAATTACTGTATCATGTTAACCGTTAACCGTATTACCGTTAACCGTTTACCGAAAGCCGTTTACTACGCTGGTGCTTCGGTAAACGGTTAACGGTAAGACGGTTTACTGTCAACAATAATTAACAAAATTTAAAAAGAAATATTATGAAACGAATAACAACAGCAACAGCATTGATGGCTCTCATAATTATGACTGCTTGCCATGAGGCACAACCTGTAAAGGAAGAGGTGAAGAAGTTTATACTGAGCGATAGTATGGCTAAAATGATTGCATTGGATACGGTGCAAAATAGTTTCATTGCTGATGAAACAACACTAAGTGGTGAGGTAAGTTTTAATGAAAACAATGTGATAAAGGTGTTCCCACGGGGTAGCGGACAAGTAATAGAAAGTAAGGTTACTCTTGGCGATAAGGTTACGCAAGGACAAGTATTGGCTGTTATAAAGAGTGCCGACATTGCAGGAAACTATGCCGACCTAAAAAGTGCTAACGCTGATATTGCTATTGCAAAAAGACAGTACGACAATGAAAAGAGTCTTTTTAAGTCTGGTATTGCTAGTGAACGTGAGCTAAACGAAGCGAAACAAAACCTAGAGAAAGCGAATGCAGCCAAGAACAAGATAGAGAGTACGCTAAACATTAATGGTGGGCAAAACACCACTTCTGCTGGCACATACATTCTAACATCACCGATTAATGGTTATATCGTAGAGAAAAAAGTAAATACAGGAAGTTATCTCCGTTCGGATATGGGCGATTATCTGTTCACTATCTCTAACCTGAAAGACGTTTGGATTAATGCTAATGTTTTTGAAGATGATATATCTAAAATAAAGGAAGGCTATGATGTGGATGTTTATACGCTTTCATATCCCGGCAAATCCTTTAAGGGAAAGATTGACAAGTTGAGTGAGGTATTGGATCCTACCAATAAGACAATGAAAGTGCGTGTGAAGCTGGATAATTCAGAGGGTTTATTGAAGCCATCCATGTTTGCAAAGGTGGTGGTAACCAATGAGGAAGAACAGAAATCGCTTTGTGTGCCAACCAAAGCACTTATCAATCAAGATGGAAAGAATTATGTAGTAGTGTATAAAAGCAACGACAATATGAAGATTGCTGAAGTAGATGTATCTAAGATTGTTGATAACAAGGCATTTATAACTGGCGGCGTAAATCAAGGAGACAAAGTAATAGTTAACAATGAATTGTTGGTGTTTCAGCAACTACTTGATACGCCTTAATAGTTGTTAGTGGTTAGTTGTTAGTTGAGAGTCGAAAGTCGAAAGTCAATAGGCGTAATTCGTAATTCATTTTATCATTCATAATAATACTCTCCATGACACCCCTTTAGGGGATGGGGGTTAAATCATAATTCATGAATAAGTTTATCAAAAGCATCATATACTTTTCACTGCGTCACCGTGCGTTCATATTCTTTTTGACGGCGGTATTGGCAGTAATAGGTTTCATCAGCTACCAAAATACGCCGATAGAAACCTTTCCCGATGTAACCAATACACAGGTTATCATCATTACACAATGGCCAGGAAGAAGTGCCGAAGAGGTGGAGAAGTTCATCACTATACCTTTAGAAACTGCGCTTACTTCCGTTCAGAAGAAGAGTAACCTGCGCACCACGTCTTCGTTTGGGTTGAGCTACGTACGTATCATTTTTGACGATAATGTAGACAATGCCTTTGCCAGCCAACAGGTATTGAGTAGGCTGAACAATGTAGATTTACCTGATGGCATTAAGCCCGAAGTGGAGCCTCCTTATGGTCCAACGGGCGAGATATTTCGTTATACATTGACAAGTAAAACCAAGAGTGTTAGGGAGTTGGCTACCATTCAGGATTGGGTATTGGATAAGGAGTTTAAACGTGTACCCGGTGTGGCAGACGTAAATAGTTTTGGGGGTGAAGAGAAGTGTTTCGAGATTAATGTAAACCCAAATTACCTCACCAAGTTTAGTCTTACCCCTTTGGATGTGTACAATGCCATCAGCAAAAGCAACATCAATGTGGGAGGTGATGTGATAGAGCGTAACGGGCAGGCTTATGTGGTTCGAGGTATTGGTTTGCTGAACGATATTGGCGAGATTAATAACATTATTGTTACCAAGGTAAATGGTGTGCCGATACTGGTAAGAAACGTTGCAGAGGTAATTGAAACAGGCAAACCACGATTAGGACAGGTCTCTAAAGATACGGTGGGCGACGTACTAGAGGGTATTGTGGTAATGCGCAAAGGAGAAAACCCTACCGAAGTATTGGAGCATATCCACGAAAAAGTGAAGGAGATAAACGAGGACATCCTACCTAAGGATGTAAAGCTTGTTCCCTTCTATGATCGAACTACGCTGATGGATTTTGCAACGCATACCGTAATTCATAACCTGATAGAAGGCATCATTCTAGTTACCTGTATTGTGTTGCTTTTCATGGCCGATTGGCGTACAACCGTCACCGTAAGTATCATCATTCCATTGGCCTTACTCTTTGCTTTTATGTGTATGCGGATGATGGGCATGACAGCCAACTTACTCAGTATGGGTGCTATTGATTTTGGTATCATCATAGATGGTGCGGTGGTAATGGTGGAAGGACTCTTTGTGGCACTTGACCACAAGGCTAAGGAAGTGGGAATGGAACGCTTTAACCGAATGGCAAAGCTGAGTCTCTTCAAGAATGTAGGAGCAGAAATGGGGAAGGCAATCTTCTTCTCCAAGGTCATCATCATCACTTGTCTTATCCCCATCTTTGCGTTCCAAAAGGTAGAGGGAAAAATGTTCTCTCCTTTGGCATTCACTTTAAGTTTTGCCTTGTTGGGTGCACTGTTGTTTACGCTTACCCTTGTGCCGGCATTGTCTAGTATTCTTCTCCGTAAGAATGTCCGAGAGAAGCACAATGTGGTAGTTGAATTCTTCGAAAACGGCATCAAACGCCTATATTTATTTGCAGCTAAAACACCTAAGCTGAGTGTATTGGTAGCCTTTGCAATTATGGCTATCTCCTTCTTCTCGGCTAAGTTTTTAGGCAGTGAGTTCTTGCCACAATTGGATGAAGGTGCTTTGTGGGTGAAGGCACAGTTGCCTATGAGTGCTTCTCTTTCTCAATCTAAAACAATCTCTGATAAAATGACGGAGATATTACGAAAGTTTCCTGAAGTAAAACATACGCTGGCGCAGATAGGAAGAACCAATGATGGTACTGACCCTAAAGGCTTCTTTAATGTAGAGATAGCTGTGGACTTGAAAACAAAAGACGAGTGGCGCAAAGGTGTTACCACCGATAACTTGGTGGATAGCATGGATGCGCAGTTAAGTAAGTTGCCCGGGTTGTTGTTAAACTATTCGCAGCCTATCCGCGACAATGTGGAGGAAGCTGTGGCAGGAGTGCCAGCCTCATTGGCAGTTAAGATATTTGGTAAAGACTTTCACACCTTGGATAGTTTGGCAAATAGGGTGCAGTCTGTTCTTGGCAAGATTCAAGGAATTGAAGATTTGGGTGTGCTGCGCAATTTGGGTCAGCCAGAGTTTAGGATAGAACTCAATCAGGAGAAAATGGCCTTGTATGGCGTGAGTGTTGCCGATGCACAATCTGTTATCGAGATGGCCATTGGGGGCAAGGAAGCAACGCAACTATATGATGAAGAAAAGAAGTTCGACATCCGTATCCGCTACAGAAAGGAGTTTAGGGATACACAGGAAAAGATTGAGCAACTGATGATTCCTACGCAGGATAATACCAAGATTCCATTGAAAGAAATAGCCGACATACGTACCCTTACTGGCCCTGCCTTTGTGTATCGTGACAATAACGCACGCTACATTCCGGTTAAGTTCTCTGTTCGTGGACGCGATTTGGGTGGTGCCATTGTGGAGGCACAGGCTAAGGTAAACGCGGCGGTGCAGTTGCCACACGGTTACAAGATGAGTTGGAATGGAGAGTTTGAAAACCAAGAACGTGCCATGGGAACTTTAGCCAAGGTGGTACCCATCTGTTTGTTGGCCATCTTCCTTATCTTGTTCATCACTTTTGGCAATGTAAAAGATGCTATTCTCACCATACTCAATGTACCTTTTGCATTGATAGGCGGTATTCTCGCCTTGCACATTACCCGTATGAATTTCAGCATCAGTGCCGGCATTGGTTTCATTGCCTTGTTTGGAGTCTGTATCCAGAATGGGGTGATATTGATAAGCGTATTCCGCAAGAATCTAGATGAAGGAATGCACTTGGACGAGGCCGTTCTGCAAGGGGTAATCTCCCGTGTGCGGCCTGTGGTAATGACCGCTTTGATGGCTGCCATTGGGTTATTGCCAGCCGCCATCTCTACCGGCATAGGTTCCGAAACCCAGAAACCGTTGGCGATAGTGGTTATTGGAGGCTTGGTTACTTCTACCATTCTTACCCTTTTGCTGCTTCCGATAATTTATACCTTAGTACATCACCTTATACATCATCGCAAAAACAGACCGTTGTTGAGGAAGACGGGCATTGTTAGTGGTTAGTTGTTAGTGATTAGTTGTTAGTGATTAATGGATTGTGGAGAGTATTGGTTAACATCCCGAAAGCTTTGTGTTTTCGGGATGTTTTTGTTTAAGGACTACTAACTATTCTCAATTCAGTACAAAAACTTTCATTTGTAAGTCGCAGTTTGGCATGAATAGGATATAATTGTACTCAGACGGCGGAATTATGCGTAAAATTCCTTCCATTTATAGCTAGATTTTCGAAATCTGAGTACAATTCCTTCCATTTATAGCTAGATTTCGAGATTCTGGGTATAATTGTGTTCGATTCATCCTAGATTTCCGAAATCTGAGTACAATTCCTTCCATTTATAGCTAGATTCCCAGATTCTGGGTATAATTGTGTTCGATTGTTACTAGATTTCCGAAATCTGAGTACAATTGTTCCATTTTGCTATTAGATTTCCAATATTTAGTGCCAAAACAGGGTATGTTTTCCCACAATGGTTAAAAATGTCTACAAAAAGAAGCAGCACCTCCGAATTGTAAGGCTGATGAAGGAAGCATCTCCCAGAAAATGAACAAATATTTTATTGTAAGGGCATAAGGATTGTTTTGATAATGGGATTTATTTACCCCTATCCCCTAAAGGGTGACAAGTGGAAGATAATGCAGGGATAGTTGGAAATCGGCAGATGTATTCTCCATTTAACCCTTTAGGGGATAGGGACCAATCCTCTTTCGAAAATCATGCAAATCCCCTAATCAAATAAATCCTGATTCAGACAACCTTTAATCAACCAATAATAACTATCATTGCAAAAACAATTCATTCTCTAAACTATCAATTATCGGTTATGAAACATTTAAACATTAAATATTCTGTGGCAATGGTTGCCATCTTTTTTTGCATGTTTGCAGTAACGGCACAGGCGCAAAACATCTACACCGTGGCGGGCAATGACACTGCTGGTTACAGCGGGGATGGGGGTGCGGCAACTAGTGCGAAACTATATAATCCTATTGGTGTGGCGGTGGATGCCAGCGGCAACCTCTTCATTGCAGATTTTTATAACAATAGGATACGCAAGGTAAGCACTAGTGGGGTAATCACCACAGTGGCGGGCAATGGCACATCTGGTTACAGTGGGGACGGGGGCGCAGCTACCAGTGCGGAATTAAACTATCCTATTAGCGTGGCGGTGGACGGTAGCGACAACCTCTATATTGTAGATTATAACAATACTGTTATCCGCAAGGTGGCAACCAACGGCACTATCAGCACCGTGGCGGGCAATGGCATAACTGGTTATAGTGGAGACGGTGGCGCGGCAACCAGTGCGGAACTAAACGGTCTTATTGGCGTTGCTGTGGACGGTGGTGGTAACCTCTATATAGCAGATCCGGGCAATAACCGTATCCGCAAGGTATCCACTAATGGCATAATCACTACGGTAGCGGGCAATGGATACAATGCAGGTATTGGCGGTGGTTACAGTGGGGACGGGGGGGCGGCAACCAGTGCGGCATTGTACTATCCTCAGAGCGTTTATGTGGACGGCAGTGGCAACCTCTATATCGCAGATGCGGGCAATAACCGTATCCGCAAGGTATCCACTAATGGCATAATCACTACGGTGGCGGGCAATGGCACATCTGGTTACAGTGGGGACGGTGGCACGGCAACAAGTGCGAAACTAAACGTTCCTACTGGCGTGGCGGTGGACAGAAACGGCAACCTCTATATTGCCGACACACGCAATAACGTTATCCGCAAGGTGGCAACCAACGGCATCATCAACACGGTGGCGGGCAATAGCAAACAGGGCTATAGTGGGGACGGGGGACCGGCAACTAGTGCAGAACTAAACTATCCAAATAGCGTGGCGGAGGACGGCAACGGCAACCTTTATATTGTAGATCAGAGCAATAATGTTATCCGAGAAGTGGTGTACAAAGGGTTACCGCTGCCCGTGGGCATAGCAAGTTTCACGGCAAAAGCAACCAGCAACAGCAACCTGCTGCAATGGCGGATCGCCAACGAGGCCAACACAGACTACTTTGTAGTGGAGCGAAGCAATGATAACAAAGCCTTTACAGCCATGGGCACTATTAAAGCAATAGGCAGTGGGGCAAACAGTTATGCTTATACAGATAATAACCCTACCCCCTACCCCCTAAATGGGGTTCTGTACTACAGGTTACAAATTGTAGATAAGGATGGAAGTTTTACTTTTAGTAAGGTGGTATCAGTGCAGTTAACCGTTGACCGATTACCGTTAACCGTTGCGCCGAACCCTTCAAAGGACAAGGTGACAGTTATGGGTAATCACATTTCTTCCATTCAGGTAATTGATAATTTGGGAAGGGTAATTAAGACTCAAACATTAAAGGACGCTACTAATCCAACGCTTTCTGTAAATGCTTTGCCAGTTGGTGTGTATCATTTGCGTGTTCAAACTACTGATGGCAAGGTAAGTGGAGTAGGGTTTGTGAAGGAATAAATAGCGGTTGTTAGTTGTTAGTTGTTAGTGGTTAGCATAATATACAACTAACCACTAACCACTAATCACTAACAACTACTAAAGGAGGGTATATTTGTGGAAATAATACATAATGACAAAGAGTGAATGGAATGAAAGATTTAATGAAATAGCTACTTCTCAAAGGGAAACCGCTGCAGCTCAAAAGGAAAATGCCGCTCAACTAAAAAAGACGGAAGAGATACTGAAAAATATGGGTATTCATATTGGCGGTATGGCCAACAGTCATGGGCAAAGCACAGAAGAATACTTTTATAACTCATTAGCTGAAAATCCGAGACTTGGAAGTATTAAGTTTGATGAAATAAGCAAAAACCTACACAACAAAATACCCAACCTAGAAGATGAGTTTGACATTACCATGTTTAATGGTAATAATATTTCTTTAATAGAGTGCAAATACAGGGCAAAAGAAGAAGATGTGGTGAAATTGATTGAAAAAAAAGTAGGCAATTTCAGACTACTGTTCCCTTCTTATGCAGACCATACCATCTATTTAGGAATTGCCAGTTTCTCTTTTGATGCTAGGATTGAAAAGTTTGCCAAAGAAAATGGAGTTGCCATGTTAAAACAAAAAGGTGATGTAGTAGAAATAGAAGCCGATAATTTGAAAGCCTACTAGCCATGTATACGAGAAGCTACAGTGGATAAGGTTTGTTGGGGCATTTTTTATAGAGAATTACAAATAAAGATGCTAAACCTTATTAGCCTTAGTTTCGTCCCGATTATATTTTGGTTAATCTTCTGATGAGGAATTAAATAAAAATCTATCACTAAATATTATTACATGAAAAAAATACTATTAGCAGTTTGTTTGTTACCATTGGCAGTGATGGCGCAGAAAGCTCAACTGTGGAAAATTGAGAAGAAAAATAAAGCTATTGAATGGCAAACCATTAATGACACAGCAACTATCACCCTAAAAACTAACACTAAGGGGGCATTAAACATCAGTTATCTTATGCCCGAAAAAGTGACAAAAAGTAGTCAGTCGATCATATTGATGGATGAAGACAGACAAGAACTTAGTAGGATTAATGTGCAAGAAAACAAAGCACCAATAGATATTCATCAGATGTGGGTTAAGAGCCATAAAAAGACTGTGCTTCTTTACTCCATTTCTTTACCTAAGGATCACCTTATTGCTCGTAGAGCAAGAATAGGAACAGTGTTTATTGGAAGAATTAACTGGGAGAAATAAAAGAGTGAGTGACTTGTGATTAGTTTTAACAACTGTTACAGCATTACATTTCGTTTTACAGACAAGCACCCAAAAGCAAAATCAATCGCTTTAGGAAATACAGACAAAAGAAAAAGATTTTATAGAATGGGTCTCAAAACGAAGTCAACAATTTCAATTCACCACAATAACTTCTAAATTAGCAACATGAAATTTGTAGACATAACTAATGATATAGCATTCAGGAAAATATTTGGCAATGAAAGCAAGAAAAAAACCTTGATTTCGTTCCTAAATGCAGTCATAGAATTTCCAAAGAATGAACAAGTTATAGATGTTGAAATAACCAATCCTTATCAATTGGGTAAACTAAGTGGAGGGAAATCGACCATTGTTGATGTTAAGGCAAAGGATGAAAAGGGAAATGTATTCATTGTTGAAATGCAAATTGCCGAATTCAACTTTTTTCACAAAAGGATACTCTACTACACTTCGCAAAGCTATGCCTCCCAAATTGACAAAGGTGTTGAATACAGCAGGTTGAGACCAGTCTATTTTATTGGAATCCTTGAGTTCGAAATAGGACAGAACCCTAATTATTTCAGCAGACATAAAGTGTTGGACATTGAAACCAAAGAACAGGTGATACAAGATATAGAATTCAACTTTATAGAACTGCCAAAATTCAATAAATCGATTGATCAATTGGAAAGCAGCATAGTCCAGTGGACTTATTTTATTAAGAACGCTGAAAACTTGAAGTTGATACCAGAAAGCGTTAAAGATGAGGGATTGCAGGAAGCATATATGGAAGCTGACAAGCAAAATTGGACAAAACTAGAGTTAGAGGACTATGAAAGGGCATCAATAAAGGAACAAGACGAAATAGGTCGGATTGAATTTGCAAAGAAAAAGGCTGAAAAGACAGGGGAAATAAGAGGGGAAATAAGAGGGGAAATAAGAGGAAAAATAAGAGGAAAAATAGAAGTGGTAAAACAGGCCAAATCAATGAAACTTTCCCTAGTGGATATCGCAAAATTGACAGGGCTTTCAATCGAAGAAATTGAACAGATCTAATACTTCACTTTTATCAAACGCATTGAAAAGTGGGCAACCATACGTGTGTCATTCAACAATTCTAATATCCTTTTAGGAATCTTGTCAAAATAAATTCAGCAATTTCCATTTGAATCCAGTGGCTTTTCAATTAATACGTTCGACATATTATTTTCAAGTCACTTAATATCCAAATTGCCATATCACCGACAATAACAACCCAAAAAAGGGTTAATTTCTTTATTCAAAAAGGGGTGTAAATTAAATGTACCTACATTTGCTTTTCAATCACCTCCCCTTTTTAAACTATCAACAATTATTTTTTACTGTTAATTCATCAAATGGATAAATGGATAGCCTTTAGTATTTCGATAATTTTATTTATCAGCAACAGTTCAATAGCTCAGCAAACAAACAAAACCAAAGACAGCCTTTTGCAAACAGCTACTCTTGAAACCTGCCTCCAATATGCTATGCAACATAAGCCACAAATTCAGCAATCACTACTTGATGAACAGTCCACAGACCTAGCAATAAAAAGCAAATTGGCCGACTGGTATCCTCAACTAAACTTTGATTACTTTATTCAGAACAACCTTCAATTGCCTACCTCCTATAGTGGTGGTAAATATGGGCAATCTGGCACATTGAGTGCCTCTGGAGCTTATTTCTCCGCCACTCAAACACTTTTCAATAAGGATGTACTTTTAGCAAAACGATCTGCTAATGATGTGCACAAACAGGCGGAACAAAGCTTGGAGAATAATAGAATATTGATTAAAGTATCTGTCCGTAAAGCCTTTTATGATGTATTACTCAGCCAAAAACAAATTGAACTTACAAACGAAACCATTATAAGATTGGAAGCAAGCCTAAGGACTGCCTATTTGCAATATAAAGATGGCATTGTTGACAAAACTGACTATAAAAGAGCGACCATTTCCTTAAATAATACAAAAGCACAGTTGAAGGCACAGCAACAATTACTGTTATCAAAGGAGGCATACCTGAAAAACACAATGGGTTATATGGCAGACAACCACATATTATTACAATATGATACACTGTTGATGGAAAAAGAAATGGTTTTAGACACTTTGCAAACTATTAATTACAGCAACAGGATAGAATACAAGCAATTGGAAACTCTAAAGAAGTTGCAACAGTACAATTTAGAATATACAAAAATGAGCTATTATCCTTCGATATCAGCTTATGGCAACTATAATTTAAACTTCCTTAATGGCAACTTCTTCAAGCTATATGGGCAGAATTATCCTAATTCATTTGTAGGATTAAAACTTTCGTTGCCTTTGTATCAAGGCAATAAAAGAGTTTATCAAAATCATTCTGCCGAGATTGCTATCAAACGTCTAGAGTGGGATTTGTTGCAGTTGCGTTCCAATATTAGTGCACAATATTCTCAATCATTAGCAGCATACAAGGCTAATTTATATAACTATTTATCGCTAAAAGATAACTTGCAATTGGCACAAGAAGTTTATGCTACGATACAGCTTCAGTATAAAGCAGGTTTAAAAAACTATTTGGAAGTGATTACCGCAGAAACAGATTTAAGAACTTCGCAAGAGAGTTTTACCAATGCACTCTATCAGGTATTGGTAGCTAAAATAGATGTGGCACAAGCACTAGGTATTGATAATTGATTATTATCAATTATCAATTACATATTATCAATTATCAATTTCATATTATGAGATATTCCATTCTTTATTCATTTTTCATCCTCCTTATCTTATTGGAATCCTGTGGTTCAGATAAAAACAAGCAACAAGCAGCTCCCCCACCTCCTTCTGTTGGCGTTTATGAGGTACATACGGGTAGTTCTACCTATTATGACTTATTTCCTGCAAATATCATTGCAGTAAATCAGGTGGACATCAGGGCGCAGGTTAATGGCGCAATAACAGGCATTTATTTTAAAGAAGGACAAGAAGTAACAAAGGGACAAAAGTTATATTCTATCGATGAGCAGCTATATAGTGCCAATTATCAACAGGCGCAGGCTAACCTTAATGTGGCTAAAGCAAACCTTGCAAAAGCACAGCAAGATGCAGACAGATATAATGACTTAGCAAAAAATGATGCCATTGCAAAGCAAGTGCTAGACCATGCAATTGCGGAATTACAATCATCGAAAATGCAATTGAAAGCGGCCGAAGCTGCTGTGAATAGTGTGCAGACAAATGTTCGCTATGCAACCATCAATGCGCCGCTTACTGGCACAATCGGAATATCGCAAGTAAAATTAGGTACGGCAGTAACGGCTGGTACGATGATATTGAACACTGTGTCTACAGATAATCCTATTGCCGTGGACTTTGCAGTAAATGAAAAAGATATTTATCGTTTTACACAGTTACAACAAAAAGGATATAATGCAAAGGATTCTTTGTTTACCATACAACTGCCTGATGGCACTATCTATCCTGAAGTAGGAAAGATTTACTTCATGGACAGAGCCGTTGATCCACAAACTGCTACCCTAAAAGTTAGACTTGAATTCGACAATAGTAAACACTTACTAAAACCTGGTATGAGCTGCAATGTGCGAATTAAAAACAATGGCAACGTAAATCAATTGCTTGTGCCAATGAAAGCATTAGTAGAGCAGATGGGCGAATATTTTGTATATGTATTGGGTGATAGTAGTAAAGTATTTCAGAAACGGATTAACACAGGTGCTATCATTAATGATAAAATTGTGGTGAAAGATGGTTTGGTAGAAAAAGACAAAGTGGTGATTGACGGTGTTCAAAAAATGAAAGAAGGTATTGTTGTTAAACTAACGAAATAAGAAAAGCACTTTAGTTTTAAGTTATGAATTATGAGTAAATTAGCTACCAGCCTTTAATTGTTAGTAAAACTCACTACATTAAACATTAATCATTAATCACCTCCCATGATTGCAGATATTTTTATCAGAAGACCTATTACGGCAATCGTTATATCAATAGTAATTGTATTGTTGGGGTCATTGGCAATAACCAACTTGTCTGTTAGCCAATACCCAGAAATTACACCACCCACCATTCAGGTAACAGGTAGCTTCACAGGAGCTGATGCACAAACGGTGGAGCAATCAGTAACCACCCCTATTGAGGCACAGGTGAATGGAACGCCCGGAATGGATTACCTAACGAGCACGAGTACCAATGATGGACAAACAACCCTGAATGTGGTTCTTAAAGTGGGTACTAACCCAGATTTGACTGCGCTTGAAGTGCAAAATAGGGTGAACATTGCTACCCCATCTTTGCCCGATGACGTAAAACGTGTAGGACTAACTACCCGTAAACGTAATCCAAGTATCCTTTTGTTGGTAGGCGTTTTTTCTCCCAATGGCACGCACAATGTTTCTTTTGTAGATAATTATACCAATATTTTCATTAAAGATGCGTTGTTGCGTGTGCCGGGCATTGGCGACATATCTAGCCGTGCCGATGATTTTAGTATGCGTATCTGGTTGCAAACAGATAAACTTGCGAGGCTAGGTATTACTTCTAATGAAGTATTGGCCGCACTGCAAGAACAAAACATACAGATTGCAGCAGGCTCTGTGGGCGCACCTCCGCAAAATAGTACCCAAGCTTTTGAATACAATGTATTAACCAATAGTAGATTAACCACCCCTACACAATTTGAAAATATCATCATTAGAAGCAAGCCCGGCGATGCCAATATTGTTCACCTAAAAGATGTGGCAAGAGTTCAATTAGGTAAGTTTAGCTATAGAAGTAATTCTTTTGTTGATGGAAAAAGAGCTTCCTATTTAAGAATATATCAAGCCCCAGGTAGTAATGCATTGGATGTGGCAAAGGGAGTATATGCCACTTTAGAAAACTTAAAGAAATCATTTCCAAAAGATATTGACTACGTAGTTCCTTTTGAAGCCGTTTCTGTGGTAAAAGTGTCAATAAGTGAAGTGGTAAAAACTTTAATAGAAGCACTCTTGTTGGTTACACTCGTGGTATTCCTTTTTCTACAAAGCTGGAGAGCCACGCTGATTCCTGTACTAGCAATACCTGTAGCCATCATTGGAACCTTCATCTTTTTCATCCCTCTTAGTTTCACCATCAATACGCTAACCATGTTTGGTTTTGTATTGGCAATAGGTATTGTGGTAGATGATGCGATTGTGGTGGTGGAGGCAGTGCAGCATTACATGGATCATGAAGGATTATCTTCAAAAGATGCAACAAGCAAGGCAATGAAAGATATTTCTGGGCCAGTAATTGCCATTGCCCTCATATTAGCTGCTGTGTTTGTGCCAGTTGGTTTCATCCCAGGAATTGTAGGCCGACTCTATCAACAATTTGCTATTACGATTGCAATATCTGTACTCATCTCTGCATTTATAGCCTTATCACTCACCCCAGCATTATGTGCTTTATTCCTAAAACCAATGAAATTGACTAAGGAATCGAAGGGCTTGAATAGTTGGTTTTATCAATTTAATAGATGGTTTGCCCGAACAACTTACAGCTATTCCAAAGGGGTACAGGTATGTATAAAGCGAACTCCATTGGTTTTGGTAATGCTTGCTTGTGTGTATATCGGCACAGGATTTATGTTTAAAGAAAAGCCTACTGGCTTCATTCCTACCGAAGATGAGGGAAGAATATTTGTAAACTTCGAAATGCCAGAAGCCACGTCTACCACACAGAGTATTGAATTACTGAACGCCATCATGGATACGCTGAAACACACTGAAGGTATTGCGCACTTTGCAGCCTTGGGAGGCATAAACGCCATATCCTTAGCGAGCAAATCTAATAGTGGTGCCATCTTTACTTCACTTACGCCTTGGGAAGAACGCACTACAAAAGCACTACAATTGGACGGTATTATTGCAACACTTCAAAAAAAGTTTGCCAATATCAAAGGGGCTACCATCATTGTTACCTCTCCACCTGCTATTCCTGGACTAGGACAAAGTGGTGGTTTTACTTTTGAGTTAGAACAAAAAGAGAGTACAGACAACATTAAACAGTTTGAAAAAGTGATGCAAACCTTTATTGCAGAGGCCAATAAACGCCCCGAAATAGGGAAAGCATTTTCTTTCTTCACCGCACGTACACCTGGCTATCAAGTAGATGTAGATAGAGAAAAATGCAAGAAATTGGGCGTATCATTGAGCGATGTTTACAATACGTTGCAAACTTTTTTAGGCAGTAAATATGTTAATGACATCACTCTTTATGGCAGAAACTTTAAGGTGATAGCACAGGCTGACACAGTTTTCAGGGGCGACATTCATGCTTTAGATCAATATTATGTGCGTAACCTGCAAGGCACGATGGTGCCATTGAGCACATTGATTAGTTATAAATTAACAGAGAACCCTGCACTCATCTCCCACTACAACTTGTTTAGGAGTGCCGAGATAAATGGTTCGGCCAGAGAAGGATACAGTAGTGGTCAGGCACTTGATGCGCTAAAAGAAGTGGCAGCTAAAGTATTGCCAGCTGGTTACGGTTATGAGTTTGCAGGATTGAGTAGAGAAGAAATAAATGCTGGCAACAGCACCATACTCATCTTTAGCTTATCTATATTGTTTGTGTTTCTGTTCCTCGCTGCACTCTATGAAAGTTGGTCGGTCCCATTTTCGGTGTTGCTTGCTGTGCCTATTGGTGCATTTGGGGCAATACTTACGCTTACATTAATACCTACTTTAGCCAATAATATATATGCTCAAATAGGTTTAGTAACCCTTATTGGTCTGGCTGCTAAGAACGCCATCCTTATCGTAGAATTTGCTAAAGAAAGAGTAGATGGTGGTATAGACATCCATGCCGCCACTATGGATGCTGTTAGGTTACGGCTTCGACCAATCATTATGACTTCATTTGCATTTATTTTGGGCGTTCTACCGCTAGTTTTTGCCACAGGTGCAGGAGCTGTAGCAAGAAGTACCATTGGTTACACTGTTTTTGGGGGTATGCTTGCTGCTACCCTATTAGCCATCTTTATTGTGCCAGTACTCTTCGTACTAATTTCTAAGATAGCTTATAGCAAAGAAAAATTGGCTTCTTTAAAAGCAAAAAGAGAAGCATTCATTGATGATTAGTGGTTAGTTTGTTAAAGTGGCATGCACTGATACCTAATCACTAACAACTAGTAAATGCTATCTGCAATATTTATAAAACTTCTTTTGCCTGTATTTACCCTTCCAATTTTATTGATGGTAAACCATTTAAAGTTTTGGTCGGCACGTAATCCTTGGCCATAAATTTTTTGTCGTGGACTCTGTTGACTTATTATCACAGGTTTTTCTGTGTAATAAACACCCATAGCTTGATCCCAGTAAAGTTCTTTGCACCAAAGTGTATCCTTTTTTCTATTAAAAACAATCACACTATCACTCAAAAAAACTTTATTGTCATTTTCTAAGTATCTACCATAGCTAGCATACAATTGACTTTCTACTGTTGTGGCACTATCGTAAAAGTCAACATGCAATGATTTGGGAAACTCTATTTTGGGTGAGTCAGTTTGATAGCGTAACATAAGTGGAGCCGTTAATCTGGCAGAAGTTTTACCGCCATTGGTCATAATGCTTTCAATATTTTTTCCTTCTTCAACACTTACCTTATGTTCGCCCAAAGCCTTCACCATTTCAATGCTGTTCTCGCAACTACAACAAAATAGTA
>CANFLL010000037.1 GCA_947447825.1 Chitinophagaceae bacterium
AACTCGTTGAATCAACACTAACTACAACAACTCCATTTTTATACCATGCATATTTTCCATATCCTCCATTTACAGACGTTGCCTTAAACGTAACACTACTACCAATACAGTTTGAAGGTGTACTTGTAGCTACACTTACACTTGGAGTTACAAAAGTGCTACAAATAAAGCCAGTATAAGTAAACCCTGGTTTTGAGGCTGTACCGCTTAACGTTGTTACACTTACACTTCCACTTAAACCCCCATTAACTATAGCGGTAAGGGTGCTATCATTTACAATTGAAAAAGAAATTGCGGGGTAAGTCCCAAACTTAACTGAAGTTGTCGTTAAAAAACCTTTTCCTTTTATGGTAACCTTTGCAGCATTTGTGGCTGTGGTTGGGGTAAAAGTGGTAATTATTGGCAATGAATCTACCACTAAATTGTAATCTTCTATTTCTCCTGTAGCATAAACTGTGCAAGGTTGTAACCCTAAAGATGGATCATCTGGAAAAGTGATACACCTTATTCTCATTCTTTTTATGCCGGGAGTTGTTCCAGCAGGAACTTTAAATGATCCATTTACTGTTTCACCTGGTAAAATTGCTGATGGTGAAACATAAACAGCTTCACCTGAGTCTGTAAATGAATTATTTTCATTGAAGTCAACCCAGATTGTATAATACTCATAAGATGTAGGGTTATTGGTAAACGAAAAATTCACAATGCTATCAGGTTTGGAAGTATGTTTTTGAGTGTCATAATAAGTATAATTTAGTTCTGAACAACTAGTTTCATTATTAATATTAGTAGTGCCGCCAGAAGTTTTGAATGCTTGAATAAAATCTCCAGTTACACATGAGCTAAATCTGTAAAGATTATCTGTGCAATAATTTGATTCTTTGAAAGTAAACCCATCTAAATTTCCTGTTCCACCAGAATAGGTAGTAACACTAACACTTCCACTTGTTCCAGTACCTAAAATTGCTGAAATTGTGTAATCATCTATAACATTGTATGAAGCAGCAGACGTACTTCCAAAACTAACATCCGTTGCACCGGAAAAATTAGATCCTTTTATAGTAATTGAATCTCCAGCTTTAGCAGTAGTAGGCGAAAATGAAGTTATTTTGGGGGCAGGGTAAGGAATTGCAGAAATATTAATAACATTACTTGTCACAAAAGAGGTTGTTGCACATGTAGCATCACAATAAAAATCACATGTTATTTGATCTCCATTATTAAGATTGTTAGCAGTATATGAACTTCCAATAGCATTATTATTTTCATCATAAATATTACCTTCAACATAACCTTGATACCCCCATTGATCACCATTTACATCTACTCCATTCTTTTTCCAGCTATAATGCTGTATTGATCCTCCATTTTTCCCTATGGCTGTAAATGTTACAGAACTAGATGAGTTAGATGAATAATACACAGTAGTAGTACTTGCCGTAATGTTTACACTTGGAGTAACTATTGGATTGGTGGTAATAAAAGTAGAGTTATTTGCTGTTTTAGTTGTAAGGCAGTTTGCATTACTAGTAAGATAGCAATAAAAACTATCAGATCCTGCAACTGCTGGGGTATATGAATAGACTCCTAAAGTATCTTTGACAGATACAGTAACCCCATTTTTTACCCATTTATAAATAGGATTCGTACCTCCATTTGTCGGAACCGCATATAAGGTTACGGTACTGCCTGTGCAAATATTATTGTTATCTACAGTTACGTTAACACTAGGCGTAAAATGATCATTACAAACATAACCAGTGTATGTGAAACCACTCTTTGTAGCTGTGCCACCTAATGTAGACACGCTTATACTTCCACTGATTCCTCCATAAACTTTAGCAGTAAGTGTACTATCATTTACTATTGTAAATGAACCAGCAGAAAAAGAACCAAACTTCACTCCTGTAACATTTATAAATCCTGAACCTTTTATAGTTACTATTGCTGAATCGGAAACTGATGTAGGAGTAAACGATTTAATAGTTGGTACCACGGATTTAAGACTATTATTTATTTCTAAGTTATAATCTTCTACTTCTCCCCAATTATAAAAGTCGCAAGGTTGTAAGCCAGCAGTAGTATCTATAAGGTCATTGGTACACCTAATTCTCATTCTTTTTATTCCATTAGTTGTTCCTACTGGTATTGTAAAGCTGCCGCTAACGATGGCCCCAGCAGCAATTGGAGTTGCAGAAGTATAAACAATTTCACCAGCGTCTGCGAATGAATTACTATTATTGAAATCAACCCACATTCTGTAATAGGCACTTTGATTTGGATTATTTGTGAAAGAAAAACTGACTACATTACCCGCTTTGCTTGTATGTTTTAAGGTAGTATAATAGGTATAATTTGGTGTTGTACAGCCACTTACATTGCTAATATTATTCGTTCCTCCAGATGTACTAAAAGCATCAATGTAAACCCCTGAACATGATTCTGATACATAAAGATTACTAGAACAATAATTAGTGTCTATATAAATAAACCCAGTTTTATAGATTGTTCCTCCAATAGACGTAACACTTATATTCCCACTTGTACCACCACCTACGATAGCGGTGATAATGCTGTCATTAACTATTGAGTAGGTGGTTGCAGGTAAAGTTCCAAATTTCACTGCCGTAGTATAT
This sequence comes from Chitinophagaceae bacterium, assembly GCA_947447825.1. Taxonomy (GTDB): domain Bacteria; phylum Bacteroidota; class Bacteroidia; order Chitinophagales; family Chitinophagaceae; genus Parasediminibacterium. Next base: position 2,637 of record CANFLL010000037.1, read on the forward strand.
AATAATCCTGAACCTTTAATGGTAACTGTTGAACCAGTCTTTGCAGAAGTAGGCGAAAATGAGGAAATAGTTGGCAAGGCATTTACAAGGCTATTACTAATAACCAGATTGTAATCTTCCACCTCACCGTAATCATAAGTAGCACAAGGTTGTACCCCCAATGAATCTAAATTTTTAGAACACCTAATTCTCATGATTTTATTTCCAGCAAGTGTCCCTGCGGGAATTGTAAAACTACCGCTACCAATTGCACCCGCTGAAATTGCGGAAGGAGAAGTGTAAACAACTTCACCTGAATCTGTAAATGAACCATTACGATTAAAGTCAACCCAAATTCTATAATATTCAGCATTATTAGGATTGTTTGAAAAAAAGAAATTTACCACGCCTCCTGGTTTTACAGTATGGTTTTGAGTACTAAAATAGGCATAATTACTTGTACCACTACAACCACTAACATTACTAATGTTTGTTAAACCTCCAGAGGTATAAAATGCTTGAATGTAATCGCCAGAAACACAAGCATCATTTGCATAAAGACTTGAACTACAATAAGGGGATTTGATAGGATCAAAATATACAAATCCAGATTTAATTGCGGTACCCTGAGAATAAGTAGAAACAGTTACATTCCCAGATGAGCCACTATCAACAATCGCTTCGATGGTATTCTCATCTACTATATTAAAAGATTTTGCAGGTACAGACCCAAAAGAAACGCTTGTGGTATAAGTAAATGTACTTCCCTTAATTGTTATTTTAGTGCCATTTGTTGCAGTTGATGGAGAAAAAGAAGTAATCTGTACAGAAATAGACGAAGGTTCTTTATAATGAACTAGCGATTTTGTAGTTAAATTTGAATTTGCTTGCAAATTATTTTGGTAAAAGCAAATTACTAATGCAAAAAAGGATGTTAATTTCATACATTGGAGTAATAAATGTTTCATAAATCTCAATTCAGTATTTTGCCTACTCTATTCCGTTTTGGGCATCCCGAAGCTGTTTTACAAAAGTGGCAGCCACACTTTCTATTTTATCTTTATACGAATACTCATTATAACATTATTATTCTAAGAAGTAACTAAAATGTAATTTTGAGTAACATTTTTTATGAACTTTAAAATTTCAGGTATTTATTAGTAAATCTGTGAACCCAAAACACTAAGAATAATTCAAAATTTAATTATTCCTGTAACCAAACACATATTTTGAATAATTTAAATAAATAGAGTATTAATAAGAAACATTTAAAGAGATTGATTTATTTATTGTAGATAAATACTAAATGGTCATTAATTTAAAATAAAAATTGTAGTTGTTAGCTAAAATCGTCTGCAAAATAGGAAAAATGTCCAAATAAAGAAAATTATTTATTCAGTTGATTTAATTTGAACAAAGTTGATTTAAAAACATTTGCAAAAAGCATATTGAATAAAAAGTTCTTTCAACATTACAATTCAGTTACAAACTCAAAATGAATCTTACAAGTAGAGGGTGCATAAAAGTAGAAGGACTCATTTAAATATATCATTTTTCGCTTAGATATGTACAAACCTATGATACACTTGCTAAAAACGAATAGCGAACCCGTTAATTTAAGCTCTTTTTAGCTAGAATTTGGTTTAAAACCACTAATAACTATTCAGTCGTTGCATAAACGTTAATAATCAATATAGCAATATCCAAATCGTGCCGAACTGCATCTATTGTTTCTCCAAAAAGATAATCTTTTAATCCTCTATGCCTGTGTGCCCCAACAATCAGCATATCAGCATCGGCTTCTTTTACTAGCCTCACTATTTCTTTTACCCTGTTTCTGTAACCTAGTTTGATAGAAACTTTATAGCCTAATGCAGTCAATTGTTCGGCATATTCTTCGAGTCTCTTTCTGTCTTTTTGCGTTTCAGCATCGTCACTAGAGGCGCCTAAATAATTGGCTGATACACTCTCAATGATATGTAATAATGTGTATTGGGCATCCATTTTTCCTTGACCAATTGCTTCCGCAATCAATTTTCCGTCATTATTACTGAAATCAAGGGCAATAGCAATGTTTTTAATTGGGCGTATTTTAAGGTTTACAAGCGGCAATGCTTCAGGATGCATATCGGCACTATGTCTAAGCCTTCTTCTCTGTGCTAATGGGATAATCGTCATCGCAATAAACAGCCAAGCTATGATTAATGCAACTAAGCTAATTGTTATTTTGAGTAATAGATTGCCATCTGTTTCGTAAACTTCCATCATTTTACCTACAACCAACTGCACATTCAGGTAAACCAGAATGATGGCAATGACCCATGCGGCTATTTTAGTTTTTAAATCGATAGCAAATTCTCCCATAGTAACCTTATCACTCACAAAATGAATTAGAGGAATAATGGCGAACCCAAGTTGAAGACTTAATACAACCTGACTAAATATCAGTAAGTCATCCACTTTTGCGTCTCCATAAAAATAGATAACCACCACTGCCGGAACAATGGCTATTAATCTGGTAATTAGTCTTCTCAATAAAGGGTCTAAACGCAAACTAAGGTAACCTTCCATCACTATTTGACCTGCTAGCGTGCCAGTAATGGTGGAGCTCTGACCTGAAGCTATTAATGCAATGGCAAATATGGTTGGGGCCATCTTATTGCCCAACAGCGGACTAAGTAATCTGTAAGCATCTTCTATTTTAGCAACACCTGTGTGTCCTGTTGTGTAGAAAACACTTGCAGCAAGTATCAATATAGCTGCATTTACAAAGAATGCACCATTTAGCGCAATGAAACTATCAATGAAATTATATTTCAATGCACGCCTGATACCTTCCCATCCAGAACTTATTTTTCGGGTTTGTACCAATGCCGAGTGTAAGTACAAATTGTGTGGCATTACCGTAGCACCAATAATACCCACGGCTATATACAGGGAATCTTTATTTAATTTGGTGGGGATGAATCCCTTTACTACATCATTGAAATTCGGTTTTGCAAATATTAACTCTACCAAGAAAGATAAAGCAATTATGGATACCAGTCCCAAAATGAAAGCCTCCAATTTCCTGATTCCTAGTTTTTGAAGCCACATTAACAGAAATGTATCTAGAACAGTTATGGAAACACCCCATATTAATGGAAGCCCTGTAAGTAGGTTAATGCCAATTGCCATACCCAATATTTCCGCAAGGTCGCAAGCTGCAATGGCTAGTTCGGCAAGTATATACAAACAGAAGTTGATGACGGGCGGATATACTTCTCTATTTGCTTGTGCCAAATCTTTTCGGCGTACTATCCCCAACCTTGCACTCAGGCTTTGTAGTAACAACGCCATTAAGTTGCTCATTAGCAATACCCAAATAAGGCGATACCCAAACTGTGCGCCGCCTTGTAAGTCGGTAGCCCAATTGCCAGGATCCATGTAACCCACACTTACCAAGTAGGCAGGGCCAAAGTAGGCGAGTATTCTTCTGAAACCTTTATGAGAATTTATATCTACCGATGAATTTACTTCTCCGAGTGAGGTATCGTGGTGTAAGTTCGATTTATCCATGGGTTAATATTCTTTTGCTAATGTTACAAATAAAGCCAATGCTAGTTCGCGGCTGATGGTGAAAGGGATAGAGGCGTTTGTTTCTATCTCGAGAGAATTATCAAACGAGAATTTTCTTTTTACACTGATAGATGTCCCAATAGCTATGTTTTTATGGGTAAGCAACTCTAACAGTTCTGATGATTGGCTCCCCACTGCACTAACCTTGGCGGAACTTCCGATGGGTAAATCTACAAGGTTTATTTGTGGTTGCACTTCTATTTTCCCATTACTATCCGGTATAGGATCTCCATGAGGGTCAAACTTGGGATGCCCTAAAAAGCTATCCAATCTTTCTACCAATATGCCACTGCTAATGTGTTCCAGTTCTTCGGCAATGGTATGTACTTCATCCCAACGGAAGTTTAATTTCTCTACCAAAAAGAATTCCCACAAGCGATGCTTGCGAACAATGCCCAAGGCAATCTTTTGTCCTTCCTCACTTAAAGAGAATCCTTTATATTTTTCGTAGTTAAGTATTTGTTTAGCGTTCAGCTTTTTTAGCATGTCGGTAACAGAGGCTGCTTTGGTGTTTAGTTTGGCGGCAACTTCATTGGTGCCAACATTTGCATCGGACTGTTGCAAATGGTAAATGGTCTTTATATAGTTCTCTTCGGTAGTAGATAAGTTATCCATGCTGAAATAATATTTTAGGCAAATCTAAATTATTATTTCTAAGAAACAAAAAGTTATACGTTTTAAGTTTTACGTAATACGTACAACCTAAAACGTATAAACTATATAAATGTATTATCTCCTACGGCACTGGAATTATCTCAGCCAATAGTTCATTGCCTGCTTTATCAAAATAGGTGCAGGTCATCTTTTCCATATTTACTTCCCACTTTTCTATGCCCGATTTGGCGCAGTCGCTACAAAAGGTGGGGTAATTTGTTTTGCCTTGTTGATGGGCTTTTAGGTCAGCTTCAAACTGAACTTTATCACTTGTATCAACTACATATAGACTTTCATATTTACTACCCGAAGACACTTTGAAATCATTCTCTCCATAGTAATCAACATTCCCATCTGCTACAAAAGCCTTATAACGTAATACGCCTAGTTCTTTAATTTCTTGTATGTAACTAGGGAAATCGGCACCACTCTTCACCTTTGAATGTGCCGCCTTAATCTGTTCAATTGTAAACATAAAGGTGTTTTTTATATGTCTAACCACCAATAACTAATCACTAACAACTAAACTCTATCCCTCCATCTCCACTATCTGTTCAAACAATTCTTCGTAGTGAGCCTCTGCCAATTTAATTTTAGCATTTATTTCCTTGTAGTGCCTTTCCGTCTCTGCAAACTTCACAGCATCCTTGTAACTATCCGGAGCAGCCAATGCCAATTCAATAGTAACTTTCTCTGCCTTTAGTTTCTCCAATTCATCTTCGGCCTTCTTAAACCTGTTTTGCAGTTTCTTCAGTTCAGTATTATCAACTCTTGGCTTGGCAGAAGCCTCTTGTTGTTTACTCTTTTGTGGTTCGGCTGCTTTTGCGGCAGGTTTTTCTTCAATGGCGGCTTTACGGCTTTGTTCCTTTGCATGTTTTGCCATACGCTCCTTCCACTCTACATATTCTGTGTAAGTACCCTTAAATTCTTTTATCTCATGATCTACAATCTCCCAAATCTTATTGGCAGTCTTAGATACAAAGAACCTATCGTGACTCACCAATATCAAACTGCCTTCGTACTTATCTAGTGCTTCCGCCAATAGCTCCACGCTGTGCATATCCAAGTGGTTGGTAGGTTCATCCAGCATCAAAAAGTTACTCTTACTCACAATTACTTTTGCCAATGCCACCCTCGCTTTCTCGCCCCCACTCAATACCTTTATCTTCTTATCGGTATCATCTCCGCCAAAAAGAAAACAGCCCAATAAACCCCTCAATTCAGGATCTGTTTTACCACTACGGCTCTCTTGCATTTCCTCCAAAATGGTATTACTCATCGTTAATGCCTCCAATTGGTGCTGCGCATAAAAGCTACTCTCCACATTGTGTCCCCAAACCCTTTCTCCATCAAAATGTTCCTCCGTTCCAGCAATAATCCGTAAAAGGGTACTCTTTCCCTTACCATTTGCCCCAATCAATGCAATCTTATCACCACGGTTTATCTCTGCAAAACCTTTATCTACAATCAGATTGTTACCATATTGTTTATGAATATCTTTCAGTGTAACCAAAACCCTTCCTGGCTGATTATTAACCTGAAAATTAATCCTGATGTTTGGCCTTTCCATCTCCACATTCTCAATACGTTCTATTTTATCCAGCCTCTTCATGATACTTTGCGCCATAGCAGCCTTACTAGCTTTTGCTTTAAAGCGTTCCACCACCTTTTCTTGTTGCTTTATGAAGTCTTGCTGATTCTCAAAAGCCCTTTGTTGCATTTCTATCCGCAATGCCTTCTCAGTTTCATAGTATTCATAATTTCCAGAATATATATGAAGCTCCTGCTGATAAATCTCTACTATCTTATTAACCATACGGTTCAAGAAATACTTATCGTGGCTCACAATTACCACGCTTCCTTGATAGTGAAGGAGGTATTTTTCCAACCACTCAATAGAAGGTAAATCCAAGTGATTCGTAGGTTCATCCAGTAGCAATACATCGGGGGCTTGCAATATCATCTTGGTAAGCAACACCCGCATACGCCATCCACCACTAAATTCTTTGTAAGGTTTGCCCATCTGCTCGGTGGTAAAACCAAGCCCGTGCAACACTTCCTCCGTTTTATATTGAATGTTATAGCCATCCAATACATCCATTTCGTGCAGAAGGTCGGTATATTTTATAAGCAGTTCTTCGTTCTCATTCGTTTCCAGTTCTATGCCCAGTTCTTCTATTTCTTTCTCCAGTTCGCGTACCCTTTCAAAGGCACCCATGGCCACTTCCAGTATACTTTCGTTGGTATCAAAGCTCAACAAATCTTGGTGTAAGTACCCAATGGTTGTCCCTCTTCCCTTCTCCACAGAACCCTTAGACGGCAAATACTGACCCACCAAAACCTTTAGCAACGTAGATTTTCCCGTACCATTATATCCTATCAATCCAATGCGTTCGCCCGGGTTAATGTGCCATGTAGCATCTTCCACAATCACCCTTGCACCAAATTCGAACGTTAAGTTTTGAAACCCAATCAGCATTTGTATCCTTTTTTATGAGCCGCAAATGTAGGGCGTACGAGTAAGTTGAGAAAAGAAAGTCATTGGTAGTAAGTCGTAAGTTAAAAGTCGAAAGTCAATAGGCATTAGTTCCAAGTGGGAAAACTTGGTAAAAATGCATACCTAATCATTGCTGCTGCATCAATTATTAGTCCCAATATTGGTACTAGTACCTCCATCTGGCTGGTGTAATTTGATTTAGTAATAGTATTATTCGGCTTCGTAATGGTATAACTCCACTTCATAAAGGTGTAACTCGTCATTGTAACACAATAACTCCTCTTTGAAGAGGTATAAATTGACTTCGCACTTGTGTAAATCCTCATAGCACAGGTATAGTTTAACATAGCACTTGAGTAAATTAACATAGCACTTGAATAAATCCATTTAGCACTCGTGTAAATCCACTTTACACAGGTATAAATCGTAATAGCAGAAGTGTAAATTGATAAAGCTTTACTATTATTAGGCAAAGATCTTGGGTTGATAGAAATAGCACAGGTTAAAACGCTCATTGTTTGAGGTAAAAAAGTAGTTTAAAAACGCTATTATCAACGATAGGAGATGAAAAACCCTCAAAAAGCAATCTAGAAAATTATTATAGTGCCAATTTTCTTCATCGAAAAGTGGCAGATAAGCCGTTGTGGTTTCTTTATCATTAATTTATTTTACCCAATAAACATTTTGCATTAAACAATACACCATCTTTGGAATGAATTAAATTAATAAATTAATCTACTAGAAAAATAGTTGAAAGAAAAAAACTATCATATTTGTAAATCAACAGTCCCATATCACTTAAAAGAATTATGAGAAGAAAGCTATTACTAAACCTACTACTGCTACTTTTTGCCTATCCTGTGTTTGCTAATACTTTTATAGTTACCTCCAATGCTGATGCAGGTGCAGGCACATTGAGGGATGCGGTACAACAAGCTACCAATAATGGTACATCTGTGATGGATACGGTGTTATTTAACCTGCCATTGGACTTTAACTCAAGAACTATTTATCTTCAAAGTACAATTAATATCCCTTCAAATATTGTAATTGATGGCACTAGTCAACCCGGCAACAAATGGGGAATTAGTGATGCAAAGATTTGCATTGCACTAAATATTCATAATACAATCGGATATTATGTTGGGTTTAATCTGTATAACATAAGCAATTGCGAAATCTATGGTTTGTGGTTTAAAGATTTTTACCACGATAAATTACCTCCAGATCGAAATGGATACACCTATTCGACAGATAATTTTGCACTTGTTTTATTTGTAGTAAATAATTTTACATTAGGAAAAGCAGGAAAAGGAAATGTCTTTTCAAATAACAACTACTCTATCTATGATACCAACAGCATTTTTGCAGTTATTGGAGGGAATTATTTAACTAAATATGACTCAATACCTAATGTTAATGTAAATGTTGCATCAAATTTATTTGGATTGGATACAAGTGGTAATTCAAATGATTCTACAACATACGTAGATTTTAAACTTACAAGAAATCTGACACTTGGTGGATCTAATAAAAGTGATGGCAACTATTTTGGCAAATGTGGATTTAGTTTAGGTGATTGGATGAAAGAAACAACAAACCCATATAGTTTTATAGATATAGAAAATAATTCTTTTGGCTATGATTACAAGCATACTAAAATACTAGGAGCATCATCTCTTAAAATAACAGGCGGAAACGTCTCAATTGGCTATGGGAACGGCAAAAATGTTAAGATTAATCAGGTTGATAGTGGCTACTATTCAATAAAAATTAGGCAAAACAACTTTGGCGAAATTAATCAAGATACCCATAATGGTAATGTAATATATAATGGCATATACATTACTGATATAGGAAATGATGTAGACATTAGTGATAATACTATTTTAAGTAAAGGCTATGGTTTAGGAATTTATTATGGTATCAATATTTCTGGTTGCAAAAAGAAAGATTCTGTAATAATCAAAAGAAATAGAATTGTCAACTTTAAGAATGGGATTTTTGTGGCAGGCAATGGTGTTACTATAACTAATAATGAAATTAGTTGTAATTCTAAAGGAATTAGGCACGGATATGAATATAATGGAGTAATTGATACAATTAGGGTCATCAGCATCAAAACCATTACCCCAACCTCTGTTTCTGGCAAAACCTGTTCATTGTGTAAAGTAGAAGTTTTTATTACGGATACCTGCGAGCAATTCTGCGAAAATGGCAAAACACTGTTGGGCACTACCATGTCTGATGCCAATGGATACTTTACGCTTAATTGCAATACTGCCAATGGAAATATTAGTGCAACAGCCACTGATTCTTATGGTTCTACATCTGAGTTTAATGGTGTGAAAGTGGATACCTTATTTGCCACTGTAAAAAACTGTACCTGTAGCCACGGCAATGGAAGCATTACAGGCATAAAAATATTAAACGCTAGTTCTTGGTATTGGGAGGATAGCTTGGGCAAGCAAATAAGTACCACTGATACTAATTTGGTAAACCTTTCACCAGGAAAGTACAGGCTTGTATTATCCGAATCCAATGTTAATTGCAATGTTATCACTGGTTATTATGCAGTTAATTATGTACCTGCACCTTTAATAACTGGTTTACCTTTTTCAGTGCATAACCCAACTTGTGGACAAGCCAATGGAAGCTTGAAGTTTACTGGTACATTACCACAGAATACCGTTTATGAGTGGGAAGATTCTGCTTTTAAGGTTTTATCATCATACTATCATGATTCAATTGCTAAATTGTTTCCACAGAACATTTACTTTAAAGTTGCTCTTTATGAGGATTCTACTTGCAATACACTGCTAGGACCAATAACACTAACAAATCAATTGGGAGCTTCGCTTAACCTAAATAATTTGAAAGTGACAGACGCTAGTTGTAATAAAGCCAATGGAGATATTACTAATATTACAGCGCAAGGTGCAACAGGTACCCAGTTTGTGCAATGGCAAGACTCTTTGGGTAATTCAATTGCAAAAACTTGGGACTTAACAAACGTGAAAGCAGGTAAATACCGATTGCAGTTTAAAGATGGCGGAGGTTGTGACACTGTGAATACAGGATATTATACTATAAAAAACCTTGGTAGGATAGGAATTGATTATACTAAAATGGTAGTAAAAACGGCATCATGCAAAGGAGCAGACGGTTATATAAAAGGTATAGTAGCAACAAATGCTGATACACTAAAATGGATAACTACTGCCAATAAAAAAGTAGGTGATTCTGTAAGTTTATTCAACCAGTCTCCAGGATTGTACAAGTTACTACTATCAAATTCTTATGGGTGCCAAAATGAAACCAACCCTATAAATATCGGTCAATCTGTATATGCAGGGATTGATGGAATAGGTGTAGCAATGACAAACAATGCCTTTTGTGGAAAAGCAAATGGTGGTGTTGATTCATTACTGTTTGGTGTGCCAATATCGAGTTATTCTTTTGTGTGGACGAATAGTAAGGATAGTATTATTTTATCCCTACCTCCATCTTCATCCAAACCTTATTTAAAAAATGTTGGTGCCGGTACTTATTTTTTGACAGCCATTGATAGTAATGGATGCAAACAAACGATTTTTAATACAGTTGTCAAACAATTTGGTGTTCCATATTTTGATTATTCGCATGTTATTGTAAAAAATGATACCTGTACACTTAAAACAGGTTCAATTACAAATTTACAAGCAAACGGCGGGGCTGGAAGCTACATTTGGCAATGGAAGCAAGGAACAAAAATAATTGCTTCAACGCCAAATACAATCACCAATTTACCTGCAGGAACATTTGATGTGATAATTAATGACCAGTTTGGGTGTGCCGATACTAGCAAAAAATTCATCATAAAAGATATAAATATACCATTACCCATACCTGATGCAGATAGTATATCAATATTTAGGGGAACTAAAGGTACTTTTATTGTAATGAATCCACAAGCAGGGATGTATTATCTCTATGATACAGTAAATGCAATTGTTCCTATTGACTCATCTATCTCGGGTAGATTAACTACACCTAATGTAATGTATGACAAAGAGTTCTTTATCAAGCATGTAGTTGGAAGTTGCAATAGTGGGCTATATCCTGTAATAGCTCATGTATTTGATGCTACCAATGTGTTTATTCCTTCGGCCTTTTCACCCAATGGAGATACCCATAATGACATCTTTAAACCACTAATAACTACCCCGGTTGCTGGCTATTCTTTACAGATTTATAATCGATATGGACAAATGATTTTTGAAACAAAAAATGCAGATGTTGGATGGAATGGAACTTTTAATGGGATTTATCAAAATACATCAACATTTGTTTATAAAATCTATGTAAAAGATATCCTTGGAAATGTATTTAGAAAAAATGGAACATTGGTTTTATTGAGATAAAGGATATAATATCATTAACTTAAACTACATTAATTACAACTAGTTCTCCTCTCGCACATTCTGTATGATTTGAGAGTACTAGTCGAATTAGTTTGTAACTGGAATTCCCACACTTAGTCCTCATAAACTCAACTACTACTACCAGCTAGTCCGCGTGAGCTTAGCTGCTGCCGCGCCGTCTGTGACGCGTGGTTTCGCTCAGATACTTAGTCCGCCTAAACCTAACTGCTGCTGAGTTATCTGCAATGCGTAATTTCTCTCAGATACCCGCAGCAATCCTATAATTAATTTATAAACTATTAGCTCAAACTCCACCATTTTAATTGGTAAGCACAGTACGCAACAACCGCAACCCTTATTGGGCTTCAAGCCCCTATAAGAGTTTACAAAAAAGCCATTCGCTAGTTATTAGTCAAATCTTACCTCCCTCCCTTAAAAATACTTTTCCTCCCCCAAACACCCCCTACATTACTAGTAATGAACCAGTTACATAGTAGCTATTTATCTAACTTGAAAATATTAAAAAATAAAATAATTTTTATGTCAATTACTTCCGATACCTTGTGCAAATAAAATAGCAATAATGTCAAAGAAAAAAGGAGTTCCCCCATTATATCACTGTTCACAACAATCTTTATATACAGTAGAAGCCATAGTCTGGACAAATTACAACACAAACAATGCAAGCTTCGCAGCTTTCAAAGCAAAATATACAGTTGACTTTGGCAAAACGGCAGTTACAGCAATGACAACAGCCAAGTTAATGCCCAGTAAAGAATCGAGGAATGCCATGCCAGAATCAGTAAGAATACGCTTACTACCTTTAGGATTAACCTGCCTTGCTAATCAACGTGTTCTTAAAAGTTATATAGAAGAAGCTTTCCCTACTAGTGCCACGACCATGTTGGCTTCGGCAGGCAATAAAAACTACAAAGCAGCCAGCCATGAGGGATGGGAAGAAATGAATGCAATGATTACGGCCGCAGAATTGTTTATAACCAATAATACTACAGCCTTGGAAATGGGTGGACTGAATATGCCCTCTACATTTGTGGCTACTTACACAAGTGGAAAAACCGCCTTCGAAACCGTATATAAAATCTATTTATTAACTGCCCAAGCAACATCAGGTGCCACAAGCGAAAAAATAAAAGCTAATAATTTAACTTATAATACCATGTTGGCAATGTTGAAAGATGGTCAACTGATTTTTGAGGAGGATGTTACCCGTAAGGCATTATTTACGTTTGACACAGTCCTTGGAAAAGTAACTGGCAATGGTACCACAGGGATGCGCATTACTGTTTCAGACAGTGTATCAAAAGTAAACATCACAAACTTCACCGCATCTGTGCAACCAGGTGCCAAAGTAGCAACTGCCAATGGCATCATTCTGGAACTTAAAATGAGTGAAGCAATTTATTCTGTAGTTATCACCGCACCCGGATATACCCCACTTACCTTTAATGGCGTACAACTTACAACAGGAATCATGCACCGCCTGGATGTGGAACTCCTAAAAATTTAAACCAATAAATGAGTATCCTAAAAATTAGATTTCTAGATATTCATTACACTCCTTAAAATATTATACCTTAGGTTATTTGGCTTATTGAAAAGATTACAAGGATAAATTCTTCATTCTTGTAATCTTTCAAATCAGTGTTCAAAGCAATAACGTAGCAAATGAGAATCTTTGTACAACTTTTGGCTCCCTTGAGTAATAACAAATTTTTGAACTTATGTAAGCAAAGACGGAATTACAGTATTACATTTTTCTCAACAACCCAACATTAAATTGTTATACTTTTCTGATACATTTGCTATGTTAAAACATTAAACTTAAGATTACTACACAGAATGAAAAATGAAAAGCTTTTATTGCCAGAACAGAAAATAGAATTATTAACCATTCTTGAAGCTAGATTCAAAAAAAATACAATCAGACATAATGAGATTAATTGGGAAAATGTACAATCCAGAATAGAAGCAAGCATTGGCAAGCAATGGTCACTTTTCGAAATGGAAAGTACTGGCGGGGAACCAGACGTAGTTGCCTTCGATTCGGTTACAAATGAATATGTTTTTTTTGATTGTGCTGCTGAAAGTCCAAAGGGAAGAAGAAGCCTATGTTATGACCGTGAAGCCTTAGAATCAAGGAAAGAGTTTAAACCAGCAAATAATGTAATCGATCTAGCAACTTCAATGGGCATCGAACTATTAACTGAAAATGAGTATAGAACATTACAGCAAATAGGCAAATTCGATTTAAAAACTTCAAGCTGGGTTAAAACACCATCCGAAATAAGAAAATTAGGTGGTGCAGTGTTTTGCGACCGTCGCTACAATACAGTCTTTCTTTATCACAATGGCGCAGAATCCTACTATGCAGCAAGGGGATTTCGTGGCTCTTTAAGGGTTTAGTTTTTGCTAATAAAACTTCAGCCTCAGCAATATTGGGTACTCCTAATTAAACCAGTCAGAATTGCAACCTACCTTACATAAATCTACTAAAAGCGATTTAGAGCTATTTACCCTTAGCCTACCTCTTCCAGCTATTATCTACAATTTCAATAAACTGACGAATCATAATATTTAACGCAAACAATTGCAAAGTTCATTATGAGATGTAGTAAGATATGCTGAACACAACTTTAAGTTAACCTTAGTAAAACTTTGACTTATCATCAATAAAAAATTATTTACAAATTCGTTTGATGAATTATACAATTTTCAAAAGCAATCGTATAACAATAAGGAATTAAATAACCAAAACCTTTGCAGCTTCTTAAAAAGAACAATTATCTTGTTGCAAAACAAAATAAGTAAAAAAGGAAGTTATGGAGTATGTCAAATCAGTATTGGTAATAGTAGCACATCCTGATGATGAAACCTTATGGGCTGGCGGCGAAATTCTGCTTCATCCAACTTGGAATTGGTTTGTGACCACTCTTTGCAGAAAAAATGATCCAGATAGATCTTCTAGGTTCTATAAAGTATTAAAAGAACTAAAAGCTAAAGGAATAATGGGCGATTTGGATGACGCTCCAAATCAAACTCCTTTAGATGAACCCTTGATTGAAGAAACCATTTTGAGTTTGCTTCCTAAAATACATTTCAATAGAATTATGACCCATAATCCTAATGGGGAATACACTAGGCATCTACGCCATGAAGAAATTAGCAAGGCTGTAATCTTACTTTGGAATGCAAAAAAAATATCCGCAGATGAACTCTGGACTTTTGCTTATGATGATGGTCATAAAAGCCATAACACGATTGCAAACGAAAAAGCACCTATTTACAATCAGTTAACTGAAGCAATCAGCTTACATAAATTGAATATCATCACAAACATTTATGGCTTTAACATCAATAGTTGGGAAGCTAAAAATACCCCAACAAAGGAAGCATTCTGGAAATTTAACAACCCAGCTGATGCTTTACAATGGTTGAATAGTGGAGGTGATATTATTTAAAAAGAAAAAAAATAGGCATGAAAGTATTGGTATTATATGACTATCCACCTTCACCAGGTGGATTAGCTACACAAGGAGATTTATTGTATAAGGGTTTGTGCGAATTGGGGGTTGATGCCCATGCTGTTCACTTTGAATCAGCACAGGAAAAAGAGTGGTACTACCGTTGGTTTGTACCTGACGTGGTTGTAGGAGTTGGTTACTGGGGACATACGCCACAATTGGTGTTGCACCCTCAGCGATACGGAATTCAACCTGTACCTTGGCTGGTTGCTGATGGATATATTGCTAACTATCAGGAAGTACTCAACGCTCTTCCTCTAATATTAGTAACATCTCATTGGGTTAAAGAAATGTATGTTCGTGACGGGATAAATGGCGACAACATAGAAGTATTACCAGTAGGATGTAACACCGATACGTTTATTCCTTTTAGTAAAGATGATCCTAAAATTATTGCCGTAAGAGAATCACTTGGCATCCCTCCTGATCAGTTAATGATTCTTACCGTAGGTGGAGATGCAGCCTCCAAAGGTTCGCAAGAAGTGATGCAAGCATTGGCAATTATTGACACGAAAGCTCCCGACTGGAAATATGTTTGCAAGGTTTGGCCACAACCGAGAACTAAACTGCAAAATTTTGCTGATTTGGAAATGGCAACTGATCTGGGCATTGAAAAAAATGTAACCTATGCTACCAACACAATCTCTAGAAACTTTATGCCTTACTTAATTGGTGCTTGCGACATTTACGCAGCCCCTTCCCGTTTGGAAGGTTTTGGAATGCCCCAAGTGGAAGCAGGTGCTTGTGGAAAACCAGTAATAGGAATAGATGCCATGGGAATGTTGGACACGCTTGTTCATGGCGAAACAGCTTTCTTGGCTAGTGTTGCCAAGAAGATTGTGGTTAATGAAGTTATTTTAGGGGATGAGTCTGGTTATGACGACAACCATCGAATAATTTTCGACACCCCCAGAACTGTGGATTATCGTGCTAATGTGCAAGATATTGCTAAGGATTTATTGACACTAATGAATGATGCTGAATTACGTGCTAAAATGGGAAAGGCTGGAAGAGAAAGAGTCGTCGCAAATTTTGATTACAGAATTGTTGCGAAAAGATTTATCCAAATAATGAACGACAAATTAGGAATTCAGTAACAATTTAATCAAGGAATAAGTCTGATTAGTCCACAAAAAAATTCAACTTGTCGATCAATTTTTCACTGGTTTTAAAATTATTCGACTTAATTCTAATATCCTATTATACAAAACGTCTACAGTTAAGAAGTCTAAAATGAAGATGATGCAAAATGAAGATTGGAATGAAATTGAAGAAGCAAAGCAAGCAGCACTTCATGTGCTTATACATAATGCTAATGGTCCATTTTATGGAATGCCAAGAACTGCAGGTTGGGGATACCCAGAACCGTACACGAGAGATTTAATGTTCTCAATCTTTGGGATTGCAGTTTCAGGCAATCCTGAATTAATGCAGAGTGTTAGAACAGTTTTAGAAACTTTAGCAAAAAATCAAACGACGCATGGACACATCACATCCCTTGTTCATGACAATGATGATCGTGGAGCTAGTGATACTACTCCGCTCTTTTTATTGGGTGTGGCAATATTTAGAAAAGCAACTGGCGAAGCAGACTTCTTAAATAATGCTGTTGAAAAAGCACTTATTTGGATGAATTATCAAAGCCCCTCTGATCGCTTCCTAATTGCTCAACAGCCTACTAGCGACTGGCGTGATGAACAATGGGTTATTGGCTATGGCTTATTCGTAAATACATTGGTTTATAGTTATTTAAAAATGTTGGGGTTAAACGTAAGGGCTGAAATGTTGCACCAAGAAATGGAATTATTTACCATTACAGAAGGTATAATTAACAATCACGTTCATGAAGGGTTAGTGATGAAAAACAAACCATATTATGCATTTTGGTCTTATAAAATCTTTAGTAGTGAACGCTTCGATTTATTGGGTAATAGCTTGGCTATATTATCAGGCATGGCTTCACCTTCAAGGGCCGATGAAATAATTACTTGGGTTGAAACTGAATGTGCTGCAATGAATGCAAAAGGGCTACTTGCGCTTAACTTACCTCCAAACTTTTTCCCTTACACTAACCCTGAAGACCCTGATTGGCACAAAAGATACGAACAATTTAATAAGCCTGGAGAGTATCACAATGGAGGAATCTGGCCTTTTATCTGTGCAATTTATGTTGCTGCATTGGTGAAAGCAAGAAGATACGTTTTGGCAAAAGAGAAATTATTTGAATTAACAAACCTTATTAAACTGTCTACCGATCATTCATTAGCTTACGGCTTTAATGAATGGATAAAAGCACAAAATGGTAAACCAATGGGGCAAAACTGGCAAACATGGAGTGCTGCCCTTTATATCTATGCAGTAAAATGCGTAGAAGATCAGAAAACGCCTTTTTTTGATTTCGATGATTAATCATAAGATTGAACATAACAAGTTCGAATAAAAAGTCCATTAGACTAGGGATTGTATCAGAAATTGCCCCTTTTTTTGAATAGATTCCTTATGTAAAATAGAAACATTTTAATCATTAAACTACTTCAATTTTAAGCTGACAGTTTTAAAATTATATTGCAGAACAGTTATTTAGATATTGGAATTAATGAAAACAACAAACTATAATACACACTGCCCAAACAAGTCATTACAAAAAGCCGCTAAATTTGTCTCATAAACTTTTCACATTCAGAAATTATAGAACATGTAAAATGATTTTTATGGAAAATGCGTTACACCTGTCATTTCTAGAATCTTTCATCAATTACAAACAACTCTTTGCAGATTTTCAATCCTAAAAATCTACATAACTGCTTGTTATTATATTACTGAATTTGTTTAAAGGAATTATTTGTTTCATAATTATTAATAAATATAATTTTCTTTGTTCGGTATGACTATTAGAATATTCCTGATTTTAACTCTAATCTCTTTTAAATCTGTCGCACAATTAACGCCCGAATTCAAAAAAAGCTCCCCTTCAGAAACCGTTTACGGAATTCGATCCGATTATGGCACCACAATCGTGCATACCCCCGCAGTAAAACAAATTGGCGGAGCAAAACCTTTTGGCTTTGGATTTGAATATAGCAAACAAGCCAAAGACTCTGCAACCTATCACCTTTGTAGTGCGTTCCCAAGGGTGGGTATACAAATGCAATATTATCATTATGGTACCGCAATTTTAGGTAATTCATTTATGGCATCCTTCTTTATTCAACCAGTTTATAGGTTGAGTCATCGTGTCAATTTCTTTTATCGTGCAAGTTTCGGCTTTAGTTATTCCGACAATCCCTTCAATCCCAATTCTAAAATTGATACCCTCAACCAAAACTATAGTCTAAGAATTAATCCTTATTTGCAAATTACTTCCGGTTTTGGTATAAAGCTTTCTAAAAACCTTTCCTTAGATGCTAGTGGAGCATTGAATCACATTTCTAATGGCAATGTGAAACGACCTAACAGAGGACTCAATTGGCTCACTGGCTCACTCTCTCTACTGTATACCCCCAACGGAAGTGCATTACCCAAATTTAGAAGAACGCATGATAAATTTTGGCAAAATCGTCCTTGGAACATTACCATTGGTTCAATGTATGTGGGGAAACAGGATTATGCAGGCCACACCGCCGCTTATCAACGAATGTATGCATTGGGTGGTTTTGTAGAAGCTTCTAAACAAATAGGAAGAATTCATGCTTTTGTAACGGGTATTCAAGCATATTACAATGATTTAAAACTTGACCCTCCAGCATCCGATGTTCCATTTAGCCCTTTGAAACATTCCTCTGTTTTGGCTGGTGTTTACGTAGGACATGAGTTTTTAATGGGGCGATTTATTTTTAACCAGATTATTGGTGCATACATCACACCACACTCTTACCTATACACAAATCTTTTTCATCAGCACAATTTGCGTTACTTAATTGACCGTCATTGGCAAGCAGGTTTTGGATTAAAAGCCCATGAATCAGACGCAGACTTTATCTGTTTGAATGCCCTCTACAGGCTATAGCAGTTTATTTGTTGCGCAAACTTTTGAGATACATTCTCTCTACCTTTTCTCTTGCCCATGGCGTTTTTCGAAGAAACGCTAAACTCGATTTGATGCTTGGGTCAAACTGAAAACAGCGAATATTTATTCTGTATCCCATCTCTTCCCAACCATACATCTCAACAAGATGATTTAGAATCATTTCGAGTGTAACTCCGTGAAGGGGATTATTGTTTTGTGTATTATCCATTTCCATATTTATTCCGCCCATTAATATGAACGAATGTTATTTAAAACGTAGAGATAAGAAATGCCTTGTCTCTACAATTATTGTGTTGCCTTTACTTTCGTTTTATAGAGCCTATCTAATATAGCAACCTCTTCGGAACTCACAACTTGATGCTTCATCTTTTTCCAATTGCCAATATCGCTAAGAGCCTTCTCAAAAATGTAATTATCTTTCAATCCCCAACTAAAGTCTTTAATTACTTTTGGTAATAATCCTTCCCCAAAAACATTGCAACAAATACCAATGACAGAACCAGTGTTGATGCTACTATTAATGGCCGCCCTACTGTAATCGCCCATTATTACCCCACACTTTTGTCCTGCATCCACAAATGTATTTAAGCCTTCATTCCAAAGATGAACATTTCCGCCCGTATTTTTTACATTACTATTACTACTGCCTGCCCCAAAGTTGCACCACTCTCCTATTACACTATCGCCCAAGTAACCATCATGCGCTTTGTTACTATTGCCCAGCATAACAACATTTTTAATTTCACCACCACCCACACAGTTAGGCCCTAATGTGGTTGCTCCATAAACTTTAGATCCCATTTTAAGTAGAGAGTTATTGCCCATCACAAAAGGTCCTCGCACCATGCACCCTTCCATTAACGTAGCTCCTTTACCTATAAATATTGGCCCAGTTGTGGCATTAAGTGTGCAATACTCGAGTGTGACACCTTCTTCTACAAAAATATTTTCGGGATTAATGAGGGTATTTGTTGAAGAAATATATTGTGAAACTCTATTGTTTGTAAAAAAGGTAAAATCACTTTTAATGAACCACTCATTCCATAAAAACATTTGATAGGGTAACTGCAACCGAATGGTTTTAATGGCAACAATGCTATGTTTAAACCAAGCAAGTGTGCGCTGAACATCGAAGGTTTCCCATGGTTCATCACTATTTCCAGCCACAAGTCCATCTTTATCGGCTAGTGCCTCTCCTTTTTTCAATTCTATCACAGCCCTAAATAGTTCCTGTGTAAGCAGCACAGAACTATCTATCCAGATATGACTACCTGGTTCAATAGTTTCATACAAAGGCATTAAGTAACTTTCGGTATGAATAAACACTTTAGTACCGGTAACCTTTTCCCATCTTTCTTTTGTTGTTGCAATCCCCATCCTTAGTGATGCAATAGCGCGCGTTTTTGCAAAAGGATTCAGTAAACGTCTGTTTTTATTATCAAATAATACTATTCCCATAATTAATGATTAGTTGTTAATGTTTTCTGATTAATGTTTAGAAATTGGTAGCCCCCCATTAATCATTTTAACTGTTTTATTAAAGCTTTGCCAAGAAAAGGGCAAATTTTAAAACGTTGACTCTGTTATTCCAAAAGTCCATATCAGTGATGAGGTCACTACGTTTAATATTTTGCCAGTATATTGGCCTAGCATATTTAGTATCTATCTTTTCAAGATGCGTCAAAGCTACCAAACCAAACGCATGAATGCAAGCCATGCGCCTGATTGTTTTTATTTTATTCCTTTCGGGAATACTACAATCTCGCACTGTTTGGTTAAGGTTGCGGCATTCATTAATAAATATTTTTTTAGCTTCTGCCACAGAACTAGCTTTTCGAATGTAAGTATAACCTCCATCCTGAATATCTTTTATGGCATCGTAGGCATCATTAACTAGCTGCCCCACAAAACCACTTTGGTGAATGAAGCATTTTTCTTTTTCTGTCCACTGTTCATCTAAAATACTTGCCCACAATAATGAGCTGTTACCACATTTCTCTTTAGATATATGTAAAACCTCTGCCAACGAAATATCGCTATCCAATTGTTTTGCCGAAGTAATTTGCCAGTTGATGGCTAGTTTTAAACTATCATTATAAAAAGCAGATGGGGTGTAGATGCTTTTTAATTCATCATCAATAGCCATCAACACATTTATTTTAGGCGTACGGTTTGCCTGAGAAATTTTTTTTTCAAATATCTGCATCAGCCTTTCACTGCTCCATTTTTCTTCATCAATAAAGTCATCATAAAGCGTTGCAGACACACTAAGCAACGCCAATCGTTCTGTTTCTGCACGAGAAAGAGGTCTGTTTTTAATGGTAAGATAAGTTTCACAATTAACCACATGATTAAATAGTGGATAGTAGAACCTTATTTTATCTTTTTCTTTTTTGGAAGGATGATAGTCAAACCTATTGCATGCAGCATCAACTTTGGGCAATAGGAATGATTTAATAAAAATAAGCTGTTTATAAATACGCACGCCATAGTCGGCAGTATAATATAAAAGCTGAAAATAGTTCATAGCGGCAAAATAAGGGAATTATGAGCTAGGATGCTTAGGAAATAAGTAGCTGATTTAGCCATGCCTCAAGGAGAAGCACCTACCGTTACTTCCTGCAAATAATGGAACTTTAACGGCTGAAATGGATATCAAACAACTTTATTATTTCATAAAATGAGTTCCTTAAGCTCCCGATGGTAGTTCTGAACAAATAATAGAACACACCCTTGTGTTATTGGTGAAAGCCTTAGTGACCCTTTTGGTTAAATTGCCCCTGAATAGATACGGTTTATCTTTTCTTTGTGCATATATTTAGCTGTATTTAACGGCACTACAAGCTCATCATTTCCTTGAATCTTACCGTTTGCCTTCTACTTATTTCTATTTTATCGCCTCCATTCAGGTAAACCAACAATCCTCCATTAAAATAAGGTTCAATCTTTTCAACACAACGCAAGTTAATAATGTGCTTTCTGTTAGCCCTAAAAAACACTCTTTCGTCCAGCCTCTCTTCCAGAGCATTCAACGATTTAAGAATTAAAGGTTTTTGAGTGCCAAAATAAACCCTAGCATAGTTTCCCATGCTTTCAAATAAACGTATTTCGCTCAACCGAACAAACCAACATCTCTCACCATCTTTCACAAAAACCTGATCGCTTTCATTCAGTAAACTACGGTTCACAACAGGCGGCTCCGATTTCTCTTTCACAATCTCTTCACGCATTTTCGAAACCGCATCCTGCAAACGTTTTGGCTCCACAGGCTTCAGCAAATAATCCATTGCGTTCACTTCAAAAGCCTTTAGAGCATACTCATCATAAGCAGTTGTAAAAATTATTTTAGGAGCTTTATCCAACTCTTCCAACAAGTCGAATCCTGTTTTGCCAGGCATCTGTATATCAAGAAAAACTAAGTCAGGATTATGCTGTTCAATCTTTTCGAGTGCTTCATCCACATTAGATGCTTCATCTACTATTTCTATATCTGCAAACTCCTGCAACATTTTCCTAAGTTCTGTTCTTGCAAGGCGTTCATCATCAACAATCAATACTGTTATACTCATGATATTATATTTTAAATTCTATATTCTAAATTTTACAATTCAGATAGTTACCTGTAAGTAGTCTGTTTGAGATTAACGACACTTTTATACCCTACTTCTTTGCGTCCTTAAAGTGAATCGATACGACTTATTTACTTTTTCCTTTGCGCCTTCTTTGCGCAATTCCCTTGCATACTTTGCGGTTAATATCCCCTACACAGGAATGCAAATTTTTGCTTCTATTTTCCCCACTTCAATTTCCTTTAGTTCAAACAAAGCTGCATTGCCATACAACAGGTTCAGCCTACTCCGTGTGCTGGCTATTCCAAAACCTTCTTCATTGTATGGTTCCACTAGTTTACCTGTGTTCTGTACCGACATTACATGAAAATTATTTTTCATTTCAGAAGTAATCTTTATCAATCCCCCATGCTTCAACTTACCAATTCCATGTTTCAATGCATTCTCTACCAATGTCTGTAACATCATTGGCGGAACAGGCTGGTTAAGCGTTTCGGCATCAATGGCATATTCAATGTTTAATCTTTCTTCAAAGCGAACTTTTTCTAAAGCTAAATAATCTTTTATGATGCTTAATTCCTTCGATAATGGCGCAAGTTCATGTGTTTCTGCTTGCATACTACTGCGCAAAATGTTACTCAGTTGCGTGATGGCAGTTCGTGCTTGGGTAGGATTTTCATCCACCAAAGCCCGAATACTATTTAAAGCATTAAAAATGAAGTGTGGGTTAATGTGCGATTTTATTGTTTTCAATTCCAGATCCTTCACTAAGGTTTCTAATCTCACCTTATCGAGGGTGCTATTGGTGTTTATTTCGATGTAATGCCATAGATAATAAAAACTAGCCCATGCAAAAATGATAGGCCCATCCGATACGAAATTGTAGAAAGCACGCATCTCCACAGAAACCTTTTTTTCGTCAATGTAAAGATGAGTCAATTCCACAAAAGCACTATTTGTTATGCTATACAAAACAGCCGTAACCAACACTACACCCAATAACGACCACCACCGTACTTTAGGAATGGGGGGAAGAAAATTATTCTTTATTAAAAATAATCGGAGAAGATAGGTAAACAAAAAGCCAAAGAAGATGCCTGTACAAAGTCTGCCATACTTTATTTTCATAAAGCTTTGGTCGGTGGCAAGAGTAAAAAGCAATACCGAAAAACCATACAGCAACCAACCTCCTATTTGACAACACCAATATGCTAAGGATTTATTTTTCATTATGGTCGCAAATGTAACTAGGTGTTCTGCGAACTAGCTTAAATATTTATTAGTGGTTGATAGAAAGTCTATTAGGCAACTATGTTGTTTAAGCGTAGGTTTTGCCTATGCTTAAAATTTTAGATTTCGAGTTTGTAACCATTCAGGGGATATTAAACCAAAAGGTTCACTAAGGCTTCCACCAAGAACACAAGGATTGTGTTGCATTATTTTTTTTATTCTACCATTGGGGGACTCTTAACCTTAGTGTACTTAGTTTTTTGCTTGTGTACTTCTTGGTAAATAACCCCTGAAGGGTTACGATTTTAAGTTTTAAGATGAAAGTTAAGCGTACAAGGTAGGTAGGTTTTATATTTCCGATCCTATATATACCACAATCAAACTGAACATAAATCTCCTTAGTGATGATATAACTTAATTAGATAACGGTATCAATGAAGTTTTCGGGGCGAATTAATGATTGTGTAGCCATAAGTTGCAGTTTATTTTATTACAATAACGAATGAATACTGCTTGCAAACAGCTATTTGCATTCAGTTTTTAGATAATGGATGATAAACTACAAAATAATTTACGCGCTAAATATTTGTGGATACAGATATATAATATGGTTTGCCCACCTTGTAACGCAACAAGCCATTCAAACCACGTGGTTTGATGGCATCGTAACGCAACAAAGGGTACAAACCATGTAGTTAAGCTACCTCGTAACAAACCTATACGCCTTAACTACGTGGTTAATACACCTCGTAACGGAACAATACACCTAAACCACGTGGTTAAACCTAGTAAGAACGCAACAAGGTACCTTAACCACGTGGTTTGTATGGCTTGTTGCGTTACGACTAGGCTCAACCACTTACTTTATGGTTATCCGCAAATATTTATGCCATTAATTGTATTGCTTCTATCCACTGTTAAAATCATTACCTAGTTCGGGCAAGTGCTTCATACCACTGTAGGTTTATGTATTGGTTTAAAGCAAGTGTTTTTATAGCAAAGAGAATTAGGTAGCGGACGATTGTAGTTGTTTTGTATGGGTAGTATTATCTGAATCAGGATTAATGGGATTAAAGGATGTGTAGGAATGGTAGGGTATTAAATTGTTCTAGTCTTTTTAACCTACAAATCCTAATTCAGACAACTTTATCTATCAATAATTAGTAATATTGCAAAAATAATTCATTTCTGAACCGTTCAATTATCATTTATGAGACTTTTAAGATTAAAATATTTAGTAGTCATTCTTATACAACTTCTTTTATCAAAAATTAATGCACAAACACCATCTATCACATCCGTTAAGCCAACAAGTGGACCAATAGGAACAAGGGTAACAATTAAAGGAACAAATTTTAGTGCCATCAGTAGCAACAATACTGTTTACTTTGGAGCTGTAAAAGCAAAGATTGTTTCAGGAAGTGACACATCATTAATTGTGTCTTCACCATCGGGAGCAACTTGCCAACCCATTTCAGTGACAGCTAATGGATTAACTGCCTATTCTTCTACACCGTTTATAACAACCTTCGACGGTGCTGCTGGTCAAAAAATCTCTGCAGCTGTTTTCAATAGAAAAATAGATTTCTCTGGTTCTAATCATTCCCATGAAGCAATTGCTGATATAGATGGAGATGGAAAACCTGATATTATTTCGACTTCGGGAGGCATCTCGATATATAGAAATATGGGAACAGATGGCATTATTGATACAAATACGTTTAAAACCCATATTGACTCAACAATAGATGGCACCAATCCCCAATTACCACTTATATCCGATATTGATGGGGATGGCAAACTTGATATTCTAGTAACTTATTATGATGGTATTGCCATTTTTAAAAACACATCTAGTGTTGGTAATATTTCATTTGCACCAAAAAAGGTTATCATTATGCCTCAAGACCCATCTACATCGGCAGTTGCTGATATAGATGGGGATGGGAAACCAGATATCATTGTAGCAAGTTATTATTGGAAAAATAAAACTAACTACATGTCAATTTTCAGAAACACCTCTACTGTTGGAAATGTTTCTTTTGATACTGCTGTTAACTTTTTTTATCCATCTTTACCAGGCCGTGATGGAAATTTTAATTTGGCTATTGCAGATATTGATGGTGATGGAAAGTTAGATATAGCCTTAAATGCTTTTGATTCTATTAATTTCTATAAAAACGTTTCTACTTCTGGAAGCATTACCAATTCATCTCTAAGTAAGAGATTGGGAATTCGTTACAATTTTGCAGGGTCTTTATCTTTTAATGATTTAGATGGTGATGGCAAAGCTGAAATGATAGCAACTAGTTGTTGTGGTATTTCTACCATCTTAATTTATAAAAACCAAGCTGTTTTAGGTGAAATTACTGATTCATCTTTTGCCAGTCCAGTGTCATTTAAATATCCCCCTGCTATTACTTACTCTTTATCTAACATACCCATAAGTGATATAGATGGTGATGGCAAACCAGATATAGTATTTAGTGCAGATACCAGTAGAATTGTGATTTTACAGAATACCACTACAAAGGGGGTGATAGATAATACATCATTTGCTTCTGTAACCAATATTAAAATGGTTTATGGTACTGGTAGCTTGGCAGTAGGAGATTTAGATGCCGATGGCAAACCTGAAATAGTATTTTCAGATGGTGGGGCAATAGCAATTATTAAGAATATTATTAAACCGAGATTACAGCCAGTAATTACTTCTTTTAGCCCAACCAAAGCAAAAGCTGGTGGTATTGTAATAATTCATGGAAACTCTTTTACAGATGCGACATCTGTAAGTTTTGGTGGCACTTTAGCGAATAGTTTCAAAATTTTAGATGACAGTACAATAATTGCAATTGTAGGCAATGGTTCGAGTGGTAGTATAAAAGTTTCTACAATTGATAGGTCTGATAGTTTTGGTAGTTTTATTTTTCAATTGCCCACCAAACCAACAATTACTTCTTTCTCACCTCAATCAGGAAAGGCTGGCACTAAGGTCACCATTTACGGAAGTTCATTTGCAGGAGCATCAGCAGTAAGCTTTGGAGGAATAAACGCAAGTAGTTTTAGTGTAATAGGTGACAGTGTTATTATTGCAGTGGTAGATAGTGGTGCAAGTGGTAGTGTTAGTGTTACAACTATATCTGGAATAGATAGTTTAGGTGGTTTTATATTCACCTTACCTCCAAGACCTACTATCACCTCCTTTACACCCATCACTGCAACAATTGGCACAAAAGTTACCATACAGGGTAGTTACTTTACAAATGCAACATCCGTGAGTTTTGGTGGCACTGCTGCCAAAAGTTTTACATTACTAAATGATAGTACCATTACTGCAATAGTAGGTAGTGGTGCAAGTGGTAGTGTTAGTGTTACAACGATATCTGGAGTGGATAGCTTAAGTGGATTTATATTTCACTTGCCTCCAAAACCTACTATCATTTCTTTTTCGCCCACAACTGCAACTATTGGCACATTAGATACAATTCGTGGTAACGCATTTAAAAAAGCTATCTCTGTAAGTTTTGGTGGCATAGCCGCCAAGAGCTTTAAAATATTAAATGATAGCACTATTACTGCCATAGTAGATAGTTGCACAAGTGGTAGTGTTAGTGTAGCAAATGCGTATGGTGTAGATAGCTTGGGTGGGTTTACTTACGTTTATGTACCTTTTGTTTATATACCTGATGCTAATTTTAAGGCTTGGGTATTGGCAAAAGTACCACACCAAACAAGTACTATTGGTATCACCTATGCTGAAGCAGCAGCATGTAAAATAAAAATAAATATTGGATCACGAAAAATTACAAACCTAGTGGGGATAGAGGCATTTACAAGCATTGATTCCTTGTTTTGCGCACAAAACAACCTAACGAATTTTGATGTTTCTAAAAACACAGCACTTAGATATTTGAATTGCTCTATCAATGCGATAACGGGTGTGGATGTTTCTAAAAACACAGCACTTATTTATTTAAATTGCTCTACAAATAAGTTGACGAGTGTGGATGTAACTAAAAATGCAGCACTCGTTTATTTGCATTGTGATGGAAATAGTTTAACAAGTGTGGATGTATCGAATAATCGAGCACTTTCTTATTTGTATTGTGAAAAAAATAAAATAACAAGTGTAGATGTAACAAAGAATTTGGCACTTACTCGTTTAGAGTGTTATACTAATAGAATAACAAGTTTAGACGTATCAAACAATCCACTTCTTTGGATTCTTAGATGCAATGAAAACTACTTGCCTTATTTGGATGTATCAAAAAATACAGCACTTATTGATATGGAGTGTGGTACCAACCCATTAACTTGTATACAAGTAGCAGACACTAACTATGCAAAAGCAACCTTCCATAAAGATTCTACTGCCAGGTTTAGCACTAATTGCGGCAATTTGCCCGTTACCCTATTATCGTTTGAAGCAAATACGCTAAACAACAAGATATCATTAAAATGGTCTTCAGTCACCGAGCTAAACACTAGCTACTTTATCATACAAAAAAGTACTGATGGTAGTTCCTTTACAGATAAAGGCACAGTAAACGCAATAGGAATTGGGGCAAATAGTTATAGTTTTACAGATGCAACACCAACTCCTGGAATTAACTATTACCGTTTAAAGATGATAGATAAAGATGGAAGTTTTAGTTACAGCAAGGTGGTATCTGTTCAATTGATAATTGATAATTATCAATTATCAATTACTCCTAATCCAGCTAAGGATAAAGTTAATGTGAAGGGTAATCATATAGTTTCTGTTAAGGTTATTGATAATTTGGGTAGGGTGCTAAGGAATATTTCTTTTAGGGATGCATGTAACCCTGTATTAACTTTAACTGGAATTCCTACTGGATTCTATCATTTACATGTGCAAACTACTGATGGAAAGGTGAGTGGAGTGGGGCTTGTGATTGATTGATAATTGACAATTTATAAATGTTATTAAATGGAGTGCAGCATCTAACATTTAGGGCTGCACTTTTTGTTTACAGCTGATATAAATAGATGTAGTGATTAATAAAGGCTACTTTCGTTTCAAACAAATGTTATGACAGATAACGAATTGAAGGAATTGGTAGCGGGATTGGCAACTTCTAATGCTGAAAATGCCAAAATGTTTGAGGAAACTAAAATATTGTTTAAACAGACAGATAAGCAGTTTAAGCAGACAGATAAAAAGATGTTGGAAACGG
Organism: Chitinophagaceae bacterium; assembly: GCA_947447825.1. Taxonomy (GTDB): domain Bacteria; phylum Bacteroidota; class Bacteroidia; order Chitinophagales; family Chitinophagaceae; genus Parasediminibacterium. The sequence continues at coordinate 31,354 of CANFLL010000037.1, forward strand.
ACAGAATGATTCAGGAAAATGCTGCTGAACTGAGAAAAACGGAAGAGATACTCAAAAATTTGGGCATCCATATTGGTGGTATGGCAAATAGTCATGGACAGAGTACAGAGGAATACTTTTATAACTCTTTAGCAGAAAACCCAAGACTTGGAAACATTAAATTTGATGAAATAAGTAAAAATCTACATAATAAATTACCCAATCTAGAAGATGAATTTGACATAACCATGTTTAATGGTAATAACATCGCATTGATAGAGTGCAAATACAGAGCTAAAGAGGAGGACGTTATTAAACTAATTGAGAAAAAAGTGAACAACTTCAGAACGCTTTTCCCTTTCTATGCAGACCATACTATTTATTTGGGTATTGCGAGTTTCTCTTTTGATGCGAGGCTTGAAAAGTTTGCAAAAACTAATGGAGTAGCAATCCTCAGACAACAGGGTAATGTAGTAGAAATTGAAGCTGATAACTTAAAGGCTTATTAGTTGAACAAGTTGTATGTACCCCCATCAGAGTGAGGGATGTAAATAATTGAGAATAGATAAAGTGTAGCTCCACTTTCGGGGTAGCTGTTCTTTTTTTATAGTTCAATTAATAGATGTGGTGATTGATAAAACCTACTATCTATTACTAAATTACTCCGGGATTTATATTGTTGTATATGGCTAGCATTTTAAGGGATTCTGCTGCTACTATGGCTTTCTTTGAGTAACCAATACATGACCACTACTATTAATTTGTCCTATTCATTTACTTATTTCCATTCTACTACTTATTATTTTTCAAGACCCAACTTAGTAAATGTTCCTTTTTTCGTATCTCATAATGTATAAACTATGGCTTGTTTATCCATACCTCTTACTTTTGTGAGCGATAACTTAATTTTTAATTTTTAAAACAATACAATCATGTCATTTACTTTACCAGCATTGCCTTACGCACACGATGCTTTAGAACCATTTATTGATGTTACTACCATGCAGATTCACCATGGCAAACACCATCAAGCTTATGTTGATAACCTTAATAAAGCAATCGCTGGAACGCCTAACGAAGGAAAAACTATAGAAGAACTAGTGGCTGTTGCAGGTACTATTTCTCCTGCTGTTCGTAATAACGGTGGTGGACATTGGAATCACACTTTCTTTTGGGAATCTCTTGCCCCAAATGCTGGTGGTGTTCCTACTGGTGCTTTAGGCGATGCAATTACTGCTACGTTTGGTAGTTTTGATGTCTTCAAAGAAAAGTTTGCTGCTGCTGGTGCTACTCGTTTTGGTAGTGGTTGGGCTTGGCTTTTAGTGAAAGATGGTAAACTAGAAGTAAGTTCTACACCAAACCAAGACAATCCTTTGATGGACGTAGCTGAAGTGAAAGGAACGCCAATTTTAGGTGTTGATGTGTGGGAACATGCATACTATTTGAAGTATCAAAACCGTCGTCCTGAATATTTGGGTGCTATATGGAACGTTATCAACTGGACAAAAGTTGCAGAACGTTTTGCGGCAGCTAAATAGGAAGTTGTAAGTAATAAGTTATAGGTATTAAGTCAAGTGAATACTGAGTTTAGCTTTTAACAGCCTAATTCGTTTTGGCTACATTACCAAATAGATTTAAAGATTTATCATAAAGGCATAAAGGATTTCACAGGTACATAATTTTAATGTACATACTGTGTTTTCCTTTGTGCCTTTTTTTGTTTTTTAGAGTAATAATTGACATTTATCAATTGCCATATCAATAAAATACAGAACTTGCCGCCCAACATAAAACATTAAATTATTACGTATGAAAAAATGTATGATTACCTGCACTTCGTTACTGTTATTGGCGGCTTGTTCCTCTGGAAACAAAAAAATAATAGTTTATATAAAAGGAAGTAGCACCGTTAATGAAGAAGCAAAAACCATAACAGTTGTTGATGGTAGTGGTAGTGATGAAAAAACTATCTCTTACAAAACAGCCGATAAAGTTCAATTGCAAGTGAAAGGATTGGGGGACGATGCATCAGTGCCTATTGACAATAACGGTTTATATATTCTGAATGCAAAGAATGACACCATCATTGGTAGCTATCAAAACTATGATAGCCCTAAAACAACAACTACTGTAAAAACTCAAGAAGACTTAAAACATGGCATAGATTCATTGGTGCAACTTACAGAAGGAAAAAACATTAGTGCTGCAAACCGTAACTTCTACTTACTTCCTAAAACAGCAGTTAAGATATCTGATAATGTGGATGCGTTTGTAGTTGGTCCATTTCATAAAATGACCTCTGTGGCTAAAGAAGGTGATAAAGCACCTGAAGTTTATCGTTTTTATAGCATAAAAGAAATACGTGAAACAATTGCAAAACTTACAGCTTTAACCAAATCAACCAAAGCAAAGTAATTTGTTGTAGACTAATAACGAAGAAGCACAAAAAAATTGGCATTTAACTATTGCAAATTCTTTTGTGCTTCTTTCTTTTTAAGCATTCAAATTTAAACTTACCTATTAACCAACAATGCCACTGCCACCATACCTGCCGTTTCAGTGCGTAAGCGTGTATTCCCTAAAGAGGTTGGTAAATACCCATTTTGCAAAGCCATTTCTATTTCCTTTGGACTAAAATCTCCTTCTGGCCCTATCAAAATCCGAACATCATTACTTAATTCCATTTCGGCAATTGTTTGTTTATTGGCGTCCTCACAATGGGCTATGAGTTTTTGAGTATATATTGATGCATTAATCACACTTTCGGCTTCTGTTGGTTGATGAAGTACTGGAAGCCAAGTTTGTTGGCTTTGAAGCATAGCAGAAATGAGGATATTCTGCATTCTATCAAACCTAAAATGTTGTCTTTCTGTCCGGTCACATAGTAGAGGAATAATTTCTGAAACCCCCATTTCTGTCGCCTTCTCTAAAAACCATTCTAGTCGGTTTGCATTCTTCAATAACGAAATACCTATTGAAACATTTCTGCCTTTCTTCTCAAAGAATGTGCTTTCACTAATCTTTACACCACAGTGTCGTTTATTTGCATCTACAATAATTGCCTTGTGAAGCAGCCCTTTGCCATCAGTCAGGTGCAAAGGTTCACCCACTTTCATGCGCAGAACTTGAATGCAATGCTTGCTAGTTTCTTCATTCAAAACAATAGATCCTTTGGCACCAACGCCTTCTTGATAAAAATATGGTATAGACATCCTCTAGGTATGTATAAAAGTAAATTTGATTGTGTATTGAATAAAACGGTTACAAATATCTAGAAATTATTAGTAAGAGATTCTACTTATACAAAGCGAAAAAGTATCTCACACCATACTTCTAAGGTTTTATAATTTTTGTTCATCCAGCATTCTCTTGAGTTCAGCAATTTCTTGATCCTTTTCATTTATTTCTTGATCCTTTTCATTTATTTCTTGGTTCTTCTCCTTTATTTCTTGACTCTTTTCATTCAACTCTTTTAAAAACTTTTTCTCCTTGTCACTAAACAAAGCGTTAATACTTCTCCAAGCTTCTTGTTCTGTTTCAATTTTCTTCTTTTCTTTTGGATCAGTACCAGAATGATGCAGAATATCTGTCATTATTTTTACTTCTTCAAGGTCGGCTGTATGATTAAATTCTTTGATAATCTTGTAATCATCAACAAAGTTTGTCTGTTCAAAAACACTAAGCAGTTTGTCCAGCTTTGTTGAATACCTATCGGTAATCCTTTCCACTTGAACCACATAACTATCATGGGTCAATTTTTCCACAAAGTCACTTTTTGTTTCAAGTGTTACTTTATTAATAAGGTCTCGATATTTCCTTTCCACTTTGATGCACGAGGTTAATATTTCAGGCAACTTAAAACCCAGAATATAGATGGTTGTGATAGGCAAAGCCACTTTTTCATCATTAATGGTATCTTCTTTTTTGTATTGTTCTGCTAAGTAATTTCTAAAGCGCATCAAATCTATTTGGTTCTTTGCCTTCTGAATCTCAATCAATACTTTCTTATATTCTCCAGATTCTGTTTTTATGGTGGCAATAAAATCAAGTCTAAAAACTGCAATGCCCACCAATCCATCAGAGTATGTAAATTCTTGTGGCTTCAACTCCACAGTTTCTATTGTTTGATCCAACAATGTACCAATGAAAAACTTAACTACTTTTTCATTCTCCATCATTCTTTTAAAAACCACATCGTATATCGGATTTGCAATTACCATTTTTCTATTTTATAATGATGCAAATGTACCTGTTAACTAGAGCTACGCCTAATGTGTTACTACTCAGGGTTATTTTTAAACTGGAGGAACACATAGTTTATAACAAAGTCTGAAATTTGTACCCAATGTTTCCTATCATATAATTTATTTGGAGAATCAAATTGGCTCTAATTACACCAATAAAAAACGAATAATAAACATTAGTGTTTATCTGTGTTATCAGGGGCTAATAATTTTATTCAACAATCTTCAGAGGAAGGAATAAAGTAGAATACTACGGCTGTGGATTATTTATTTAGAAGTATTATTAAAATATACAAAATTATTCTTTGTGTTTTCCCCTACAACTTAAATGGTTAAGCTACTGAGTAGTAACATTTTGTTTAGCGGTATATTTCCACCAACTCTAGTTTCTTTATCCTAGCTTCAATGGCACCAATTGTTCTGCCCATACGCTTGGCAATTTCCTCATTTGGCATATATTCACAAAACAATTCAGTCAGTTCTTCATCAAGCTTTTTATTCCAGGGTTTATAGGCTTCTTTATGCAACACCCTTTTTTCAGCCATACTGTAAACCTTTCCCAATTCATACATATCCTTTTTGCCAGAAGGCTGTTCCTCTTTAGGCTTCACTTTTCTGATATGAATTTCTGGGGAAGGAGGAAAATCTATTGGTACTAGGGTTGATGGAATATGAATAATATTCTTCGTTCTAGTAACAGCTACATACAGCAGGTTTATCTCTTCATTTAATCTTGCTGCATTAAAATCTTCCTTCTTAACTGCATCTTCTAGTTTCTCTTCGGTTATAAAATCATCCACTATTTCAATGGCATCATATTCCATCCCTTTGCTGCGATGAACGGTAGAAAATATTATATCTGCCATATCTTTTTCCCCATCAGCGACATGTCTTTCCTTTAGTGTTTTTATTTTTCCTTGTATATCATTGCCAAATTCCTTCACAATTTCCACCATTATTCCCAACTGAGCATCTTCTGTTTTTTCTATATAATCTTCCAGCTCTTTAAGGTCATTCATTTCTCGGATGAGTTTATCTTTAATGAGCGGTCTTTTACCATTAAATAGGTACAATACATCATAAAGTGATGCCCCATCATCTGCATAAGTGTACGAATTGATGTTGCCTTCAAAGTATATCTTAACCGCATTTTTCTCTGTAATATATCTTATGGCTCTTTGCAAAAGTCCTAGGTTGGTTCGTGCTAGTACTGCTTGTGTTTTTGAGGTTTTGTTAGTTCCTTTGCCAGTAATTATGATGGACTTGCACTCAGCAATATGATTTTTCCATTTCAATACTTCAATCGCCAAATTAGCAATATCTTGGTTGAAGCGAAAACTAGTTGATAGATAATATTGTGTAAACTGAGCTTTTTCGAGTGAGTTCACCGCAAAACGCCAAGCATAAATTTGCTGATGCGCATCGCCCACAATTACTTTTATGGCATCTTGGTTTAAAAAAATATCCAGCATGGCAGGGGATGCATCTTGTCCTTCATCGAAGAGGATATAATCGTAATGTAATTTGGGATTAGATAATTGAAATTTTTTAAGGTAAAACTCATGGGTAATTTCAATTTCGCCCTTGTCCATTTTGTCTAATAATAGTCTGGTTTGTGTTTCCAGATACTCATAAAAATTTCGTACAAACACTTTTGCTTTACTATCTGCAACGATGTCGAGGTAACTTAATTCTTGAACTTTTCGTTTATCACTGTTACAGAAATAAGCGATAAATTTTTTAATGTGATTGGCGGCAATGTATTCCGCATGTTTTTCTCCACTTCCTACCAAGCCTAATAGTTCGGCAATTTCATGGATCTTATATTCGTTTCTTATTTTATAATTAGAACCTTTCACTATTCTATCAAAGGCCAATGAATGAGCAGTATGCACATTAACGTTAGGAATTCCTTTTTCTAGAAACTTTCTTTGGGCTTCTACTTTTACTGATTTATTAAAAGCCAAGTATAGAATTTTAGCATTGGAGGGGCGGGTTCTAGCATATTCAATGATGGTAGTTGTTTTTCCAGAGCCAGCAACAGCATTAATTTTAATGTTTCCTGTTGAGTTAATAATTTCCAATTGCTCTGCTGTGAGTTCCATACTTTATTTCTTTACCTACTTCTATTTCTTTTCTTCGGACAATACTTTTGAAATGCTGAACTACCTAAACATATAATTCTACTTCGAAATGGAGTGTGAAAGTAAATATACAAACAATCAAATTATAATTTATGCTATAAAAAAAAGATTGTAAACATAAAATAAATGGTTAGTAAAACTAAATTCAATCATTAATGATCTCCGCTAGATACCAAGGGTATCTAAATTCAATCATTAATGTTCTGCGCCAGATACCAATCGATGTAAATTCAATCATTAATGATCTCCGCTAGATACCAAGGGTATCTAAATTCAATCATTAATGTTCTGCGCCAGATACCAACCAATGTAATTTTAATCATTAATGATCTCCGCTGGATATCAAGGGTATCTAAATTCAATCATTAATGTTCTCCGCCAGATACCAACCAATGTAATTTTAATCATTAATGATCTCCGCTAGATACCAAGGGTATCTAAATTCAATCATTAATGTTCT
>CANFLL010000038.1 GCA_947447825.1 Chitinophagaceae bacterium
GCCCTGAGAGGTGGGTATTATTTGATTAAATCTTGATTGAAATTAATTAAAAAAAATCGTAACTACTCAGTGGATATTTAACCAAAAGTGTCACTAAGGCTTTCCCCAATAACACAAGGATTGTGTTCTACTTATCTCTTCAGAACTACCATTTTGGGACTCTAAACTTTAGTGTCCTTAGTTTTTTCCTTGTGCACTTTGTGGTAAATACCCCCCCCTGAACTGTTACAATACAAGCATTTATATGCTGAAACATACCGTTTAAAGGTTAAAAAAGTGTATTTGCCACAGAAAATAATGTTCATTGATTAAAACAATGTTGACCCCCTTTATTCTTTTTGGAAAAGACAATCAATAAACTCCTTTTATATTATTTACATACAAAAGGCATCGCTATCTACAATAGAATTAGCGATGCCTTTTATTATGTTTAAAATAAGCTGTAAAGATGAAGTATTAAAACTGTAAATAAACAATTCAAAATTCACCATTCAAAACAACAAAAACTACTTCTTTGTAGTTGCGTTTATCTTAATCTCCACACGTCTATTTAAGGCTCGTCCTTCTGGATTATCCGCATTATTAGCTGCCGTATTGGGTGCCACAGGCGTTGCTTTACCAAACGACTTCAACAACATTCTTCCTGCATCAATTCCTTGGCTTACTATATATGCCTTGCAAGCTTCTGCCCTCGCCTCACCAAGCTTTAAATTATATTCGTCAGTTCCCTTTGCATCGGTGTATCCATTAATATCCAATGAAAGAGAAATAGTAGGATATTTTTTAAGGATAGAAACCACCTCATTCAATACCGTAACGCCTTCTTTCTTAACAACAGATTTATCAAAATCAAAATAAACAATCAATGGTTTCTCACTAATATTAATGGAGTCTTTAACCTGCTCCACATTCTTTGGAATCTCTATTGGCTTTGCATTTAGGCATATATTAATCGTATCAACCACATCTTGCGTAAGCGGTTTTCTGTAGATTGGCACATCCTTATTTACAGCAATATATCCTTCTTTAGCAACCGCCAGATTGGTAACAGCTTTGGCTATCTCAATTTCAAAGTTACCATTGACATCAGTGCTTATGTTGCTATTATGTTTTTTGTTTTTAAATACTTCTATGGCAGCGTTGGCAATAGAAGTGCCAGTAGTGCAATCTTTCACGCTGCCCACAATGCTGTGTTTATATTGCTTTAGGGTATATGTTTTATTCAAAGCAAAAATCTCTAAACAACAATCAGATGCACGATCAGAACTGATGTAGGCTTTCTTCAATAAACTATCCGAAGAAGTACTAAAAAAGTATATATCATCCTTAGGAGAATTGGCTGGGAATCCAAGATTTGAAGGTGCTTGCAAAGCCGTAATATCTCCAGATGCTGCATAAATATCAAAGCCGCCCATGCCGTCATAACCCTTACTGGCAAACACTAACGACTTACTAGCCACATGATAAAACGGTGCCTCTTCATCTGCTTTAGTATTGATAGTTTTTAGATTGAAAGACTCACCCACTGTTCCATTATTATCCAATGGAGCTGCCCATATATCATAACCACCTACACCACCATCTCTGTTAGAAGCAAACAACAAATACCTTCCATCCTGAGAAACCGAAGGCTGAATAGCATTAAAACCTGCCTTATTTACCTTGTCATCAAGCTTGATTGGTTCACCCCAGTTGCCATCGCTTCCCTTTTTACTCACGTAAATAGCTATAGATAATTTATCATCCACAGTGGTGCTTCTACTAAAAAATAGCTTGCTATTGTCTGGTGTAAAAGCCGCTGTTGCTTCGTTAATGGAAAGTTTTGAAGGGAATCTAAGCATCATAGCCTTGCCACTTATTGAATCATTGGCAGCAATGGTGTTAGCAAATAAATGGTTTACGTGCATGTTGGTTCGGCTATATTTATTAACCGAATCCACAATTCTGGCAGATGTAAATACCAAAGTATCCTTTATGAACACAGGCGCATAAGCCCCCTCTGATTGTGCAATATTGCCCCTTAATTTCTTTACTGAAAATTGCTTTTGTGCTTCATTTGCCAACTGACTTTTTATGTATGCAAGTGTAGCAAGCTCTTTCTTGCCTATGTCAACACGAGCTTTGTCAGTTTTGTTTTCGGCAATAAAAGTGTTGAATTGAGCAGCAGCTTCCTCAAATTTATTGTTACTACGCAAGCATACGCCATACCAATAGCGAGCAAGCGGAAGGTTGGGCTTAGGAGATTGCAACAAACGAGCATAACATTTCTCGGCACGCAGATAATGGTTCTGGTTGAGATAGCTTTCTGCCATATTATTAGCAATTTGGTCAGTAACTAATGGACTTGTGGCTATAATATTATCCGCAACTGCAGCACTATCCGTTTTAGCAATGGCGAAATTCTTTTTTTGTCCGTAAGGGGTAAATGCAATTACTGGCTTTCTGATGCCTAAATAAATTTCGTAATTCACGATGGCATTATAATAATCTGCCTTGTCAAAAAATTTGTCAGCACTTTTAAGGTTGAACTTGGGTTGTGCCATTGCTCCTATTTGAATTAATAGTGCAAGGCAGAGTATGATATTTTTTTTCATTCGAAATGAGTTTATTAAAATGGGGGTAATGTTGTTTTGAATCGTTAAAAACGAGGACATTTAAAGTAGTCTTTTTGTTTTTTATGATCCATGTACATCAAGGTTATTTCTGTACTGTTTGCTGCTCCTCCTGCCAATGTGCCAAGCTTAGAAGTGTTTGCATCATAGCTAAAACCAAAAGTGAAACCATCATAACTGATACCTAAATAAGGATAAATAGCATCATTAACTCGATAGTTTATTCCCGCCGAAATATCTACTATTGGTGTTGCTGCCATCTGAACATAGCCACCTAGCATGGCTTCACTAACATTTCCTTGCCACATATACAATGCATTCGGGACAAGGTGCGCCTTCTCGGATAAATAAATATTGGCACCGCCATGAAGAGAATATCTAACTGGCAATGTGGAATTGTAAGCCACGGATAAGGAAGGATCTTTAGGGCTAGTGATGTGTGCTGCAGAAAAACCACCAAATAAGTTTACTTTTTTGTCTGCATCTGCATCATAATACATCGCGCCCATACTCATGTCGAAAGAAGTTGCAGATGGTTTTGCCGTGCTTTCATCAACTGGTAATGCCGGGTTGTATGTATCGTTTTGGTACTGGTCATTTACTTGGGCAGACGAAAAATCGAACCGACGGCCAATCATGCCACCTTGCAAGGCAAAAGTGATTACTTTATCTCCTTCTCTGCCAAGCCTGATGCCAGAATAAGCAATGGATAGCTGGGCATTAGTATATTTATAGCCTGCTGTTCCTGCGCTTTGCTGCAATAGATTCAATCCGAAACTGATGTTTTTATCCGTAGTAATATCAGCCGATAAACCAACGGTACTAAAACCATTGCCAATGTTTCCCCATTGTTTTCTATCAATCACAGACACCCGATAGTTACCATCAATAGCACCCGTTAAAGCTGGATTCAACCAAAGTGGATACATGTAATATTGTGAAAAGTGAGGGTCAACTTGCGCACTCGACTTGATGGCTACAATACTTAATAGGATAATTGCCAGTGTTTTTTTTATCTTAATCATTTTTTTATCTTATTAAATTGATAATACCTTTTTTAGTTACTGTTCCGCCAGATGTTAATGTAAGTTTTGCTATATAAACATAAGCACCAGGTGGCTGAGGTTTGCCCTTATAATCTCCTTTCCAACCATTGTTTGGATCATTAAGGTTGCCAGAGGATTGGAATAAAATACTTCCCCAACTATCAAATATGGTTAGCGTAACATTTTTATAAGCAGAAGAAACACCTCGTACATAAAATTGATCATTTTGTGTGTCTCCGTTAGGGCTAAAAAGATTAGGGATAAACACTTGCTGTGAAGAAACTGTAATAGGGTAATGAGCAGTATCGCTACCACAAGCCGCATTAGGAATAGTGTAAGAAACTGTTGCAGTACCCAAGGCAACGCCTGTAACTTTTCCATTATTATCTATTGTGGCAATAGATGTTGGGGTAATGCTCCAAGCACCACCAGAGGTAGCATCTGCAAGGCTAATTGATTGATTAAGTTCCACTTCAGAAGGCCCAGTAATTACATCAACTTTTGCTTTTGGCGTAACGGTTAAAACTAAAGTAGCGGCACTATCACAACCAATGCTGTTAGTGAGGTGTATGGTGTAATTGCCAGCAGCAGTATAGCTTTGACCATTCCAAACGTATGGAAAAGCATTAGCACAAATACTTACTGGTGTAGAGGAAGTAGTACCTGCTTTTAAAGAAAGTACCAGTGTAGCAATACTATCACAGCCTGCACTACTGGTTAGTTTAAAGGTATAGGTGCCTACAGCGGTGTATGCTGTACCATTCCAATTATAAGGAAGGCTACAAACACTAATATTTGTGGTAGAGGTTAGGGTAGGTGTTACCGAAAGTACTAAGGTTGCGGCACTGTCGCAACCATCATTATTGGTAAGGTGTACCAAGTAAGTACCCACAGCAGCGTAGTTTTGACCATTCCATTTGTAAGGCAATCCAGCCGGACAAACCGTAATTGAAGTAGAAGAACTGCTAGGTTGTTTTACTGTCAATACTAATGTGGCAATGCTATCACATCCTTTACTATTAACAAGCTTGGCGGTGTAAGTACCTGCTGTAGTGTATGCTGTTCCATTAAATGTATAACTTCCTCCTTGGCAAATGCTTGCTGTTGTGCTAGACGTGCTACTTGCATTGATGGTAACGCTAGTGGTGTAAGGACAATTATAAGTTGTACCACTTAGCGTGTAAGTAACGGTGTATGTGCTTGGTTTGCTTTTGGCTAGATCAATTTGACCAGTCTTAGTATCGATTATTAAATCAGCAGAACTAGCAGCATACGTGCCGCCTTCATTGTCACCCACTTGGGTAACACTTGCAGTGCCGTTATTACAAAATGGATTTCCAAAATAACTAATACTGCTATTCAATACTTTAATCTTCACACTATCTGATGCCGTAGAACAACCAAAGGCAGTAGCTTTTACTGCATAAGCATTAGTGGCTGTTGCAGAATAGATAGTGCTATTAGTGCCAACATCTCCTTGTGCGTTTGCCCATTGATAAGTGGCACCGCTTGTTTGTGTTGTGTTTGTAATGGTTAAAGTAGATGATGAACCATTACAAACAGTATCTAAGGATGCCGTAATAACAGGTTTTGTAGGATAAGGATGCACATTAACCAAAATAGATACGGTATCGCTTTCGCAACCATTGCTGTTATTAAATTCAGTGATTAAATACCTAGTGGAACCTACTTTGTTTACATCAACAATAGGTGTTGTAAGGCTGAAAATGTTAGTAGTCATCGGTGTATTGGGCGGTGTAAACCAGTGCAATACATCATTAGTAGGGTCATTAATGCCTACCGAAAAAGCAAATGGTTGACCCACACAAATATCATTAGGTGTCACAGGGTTTGCAGGAGGGGTAGGCTGTTGGGCAACACCACCTTCTGCAATGCTAGCTGCATCATAAATGGTGAAACTTGTACCACCAATATAAGTTACAATACTATTTTTTTTATAATTTCTATCTTTAAATGGAACAGAAGAAATGGTGTTCTTATACAAGTCCATCGGATATACATTGCCATCATCACTGAGGGCAAATGTTTGGTTGTTTTTACAAGGCACATTCACACTCGAAATGCCGTATATCTTCAAATTTGCATCGAAGGAGAATAAGGTATCCTGCGTTGCCCCGGCTTTCATATTTACCTTCAATAATCCCTGTATTGTACCCTTTGCATTCTCAACTGTTTCATATAAACTACCACCCCAGAAAATTAAATCACCTCCACAACTCCAAGCTGTACCCTTACTATTAATAGTAGATATAGATGCGGGCTGTTTATTTGCAGGCAAACTTGGGTTATAAATGTCAATATAAGATCCATCGCCGGAATATATAATACCTTTATTATCTACAGTAAGCCCATAAGATTTAGTATTAGGGAACTTGTATATTGACTTTGAATTCATCTTTACAGTTAGGGTACTCTTGTTGTAATAACCACTCCAAAGCGTACCATTGCTTTCAGATATGTATATAGAGTCCTTATTTAAAGCAACAGAAAAAGCCTTTGAGTAAGGTGTTTTTTGGGGCAAGATAGTAATTGGTTGAGGAACACCAAACGTATCAGCCTTACTATCAACGTTTACACTGTACAGTTTTCCAGTACTGGTTAAAAAGATAAAATTGCCATTTTGTGCATAAGAACATAATCCCAAAAGGGAGAGAAGCGTGGGGAGTAAAAGCCGTTTCATTGTAAAATCTTTAGTAAAAGAGTAGAAAATCATGCAAAATAGCATTCTGATTTGTAATATTAATAAAATATTTTATTGATAATGAAAAATTAATATCCAAATTAAGATTTATATGAATAGAGTAATATTTCGATTCAGCGAATTATCGAATCAATTTTACAATCCTAAATATCTTTATTAAGACAAATTTTTCATCTGAATCATAATTGGATTGAATATCGGATATTTAAAATTGGGTGTATTAATACTAGCTATTCCTAAATCTAGCTATTCTTGATTCAGAATAGGGAATCAGCGAAGCATTCAAAGGATAATTATTGTTAATTGATGCAAATGGATTGTCAATTTAATCAATCGGAGTGAATCCTCAATATAATCAGAGAGTCTCCTAATACAATCGGAGTGTATTCTCAATACAATCGAAGTGTATCCTCAATACAAACGGATTGGCAATTTAATCAATCGGAGTGTATTCTCAATACAATCGGATTGTATCCTCAATACAAACGAAGTGTATTCCCAATACAAACGAAGTGTATTCTCAATACAAACGGATTGTCAACGGAATCAATCGGAGTGTATTCTCGATACAATCTGGGGGTTCATTCAAAGAATCATTAATAGAAAAGTCACCCAGAAAATATCCTGAGTGACTCTATTGGCAAAAATGATTGTTTAGAATACCTGCTAGACAAGCAATTTTATTGATAAATAGGATTTATTATTAAATGCGGTTTAGTTAAGAGAAAAAACAACCGCAAAGTCCGCAGAGTTATTAACCCAGAGAACCGCAGAGCAAACCCAAGAATTGCTTATGTAATGTTTGAATATAAGAACGCAGAGGTGTAGAAGATTATGGAATTAATTTTAACCAAACGTCATTGGTTTATTAATTCTGTTCTTAAATTGAATCCACTTCCCATTCACAATGAGCGAGGCGCAGATCAGCCTGTTTTATGTGTAATTATATATCCATTTAAATAAAACACTAAACCAATATTCATAAACAATATTCTCGTTTAGATTAATAACTTTGTTTAGATGGCCTTTTGGGAGGAGCAAGTGAAACTTATATTATTAATATTAAATGGAGTAAGGATATGGAAACTATAAATTGGACGGTACAAGGAATGACCTGTGGCAATTGTGCATTGAGTGTAAATAAAGTACTTACTAAACAAGGGATGCAGAAAGTGCAAGTGAATGCAGTGACTGGGGAAGTTATTTTTGATAATCCAGAGGCCATTTCTGCTTTAACTATTGCTAGAAAAAACATTACAGATCTAGGGTATAAAGTTGTTGATGAAACACAGCAAGGCTTGCCAGAAAAGAAGCAGTTTTTGAGTAGCTATTTAAATAAGTTCTGGTTTTGTTTGCCATTCACACTGGTTTTAATGGCAGGTCATTGGGCAATGACATTCGGGTTTCATTTTCTCCATAACGCATGGTTACAAATGGCAATCTGCTTGCCTGTATATAGTATAGGTATGAGTTTTTTTGGAAAGAGTGCCTATAAAAGTCTTACCAAGGGCATACCTAATATGAACGTATTGATTGCATTGGGTTCGTCGGCAGCATTCATTTATAGCTTGATAGGAACTATTACTGGAGACATGAATAAGATTTTCTATGAAACAGCAGCATCTATCATTACGATAGTTTTTTTTGGTAATTGGATGGAAGATTATTCAGTAGAAAAAACGGAAAAAGCCATCAATGAAATGACCAAAGTGCAAAAAGTGATGGCAAACATGATTGCTTACGATGATGCACACAATGAAAATATTTTTCCTGTAGAAAATATTCATTTAAAAGTTGGTGATTTAATCCTTATTAAAACTGGTGAACAAGTGCCAATGGATTGTAAGATTTTAAGTGGAGAAGCAGAGGCTAATGAGGCAATCATTAGTGGAGAGAGTGTGCCATTGTTTAAAAAACAAGGCGATACATTGATTGGAGGAAGTGTTGTGGCAAATGGTACTGTGAAGTGCTATGTTACGGCAACTGGAAAAGATACGGTAATGAACGGCATTGTAACGATGATGAAACAAGCCCAAGGACAAAAGCCTCCTGTTCAACAATTGGCAGATAAAATCAGTGCCATCTTTGTGCCAGTGGTGGTAAGTATTGCTTTACTTACTATTCTTATCAACTATTTCTTTTTGCATAATTCTTTCCAGGAAAGCTTAATGCGCAGTATTGCGGTGCTAGTAATTAGTTGTCCTTGTGCGATGGGTTTGGCAACACCTGCAGCCATTGCAGTAGGTTTGGGTAGGGCTGCAAAACATGGGATATTGTACACACAAACGGAAAGTATGGAACTATTTGCCCAGATAAAACAAATTGTTTTCGACAAAACGGGAACGTTAACTACGGGAGATTTTAGGATTGAGAATGTGGGAATTTTGAATGATGAATGGTTTGCAAATTTGAACGATAACAATTTTTCAGCGATAGACTCACCACTTTCAACACATAACTTTCAAAAACTAGTTTACTCACTTGAAAAGTTTTCAAATCATCCAATTGCAAAAAGCATAGCTAAAGAATGGAAGACAACGGAAGTAATTAAATGGAAAAAGATTGAGGAGATTAAGGGAGTAGGCATGAAAGCCATTGATAAGGAGGGTAATACTTATTTGATTGGGTCTGCAAAGATTGATGAAACAATTGTAGATAAAAACCATCATTTATACGTAAAAAAGAATGATGTAGTAATAGGATGGATAGATATTGCGGATGAAATAAGGGAAGAAGCCAAAGCTGTGATAGCCTTTTGCAAGCGAGAGGGCATTAAAACCATCTTGCTAAGTGGCGATAATATGGCTAAATGTAAAATAGTGGGCGATGTTTTAGGTATTGATGAGGTAATTGCTGAACAATCTCCCAAGCAGAAGTTAGCGTTTATTGAAAATTTATGTAAACTTGCACCTACTGTAATGGTTGGGGATGGCATTAATGATGCGCCTGCATTAGCAAAAGCAACCATCAGTATTAGTTTGAGTTCTGCGTCGCAATTAGCTATTCAAAGTGCTTCGGTAGTATTAATGAATCATGGATTGAATAAACTACCGATGGCGATGCAACTTGGTAAGCATACTTACAATACGGTGAAGGGTAATTTGTTCTGGGCTTTCTGTTATAACATTATCGCCATTCCATTTGCAGCTATCGGATTATTTACCCCGACTGTTGGTGCATTGTTAATGGGGTGTAGTGATGTGGTTTTGGCTGTGAACAGTTTAAGGTTAAATTGGAAAAACGTTGTATAAATATGGTGTTTAACTTGAGTTTTGTCACAGTTTCATTATTATTTTATTAATACTTATCTTTTTTTGAGCTGTATTTTGAATGGTTTCCTATATATTTGGCGAAAATAAGTCGTGTGACTTAGATGGCGAAGCCTTGAAATGAAGAGATTAGTACCAAAACAAACATTTCAAATATTTTAATATATAAATAAGCAATAGTTTTATATGCTTCCACACTTTCAGTCAAGAATCAAAATTTTCTTCTCAATAATAGTTATAGCATTCTCTTTAGCATCTTGTTCTGTTTCAAAATATTTCAAGAACTATGTTTACGTTTCAGACACGTTAAAATCCAGTCATTTTAATGTGCAACCCTACAAGGTTCCAACTTTAAGGGTTGGTGATAGAATTGCAATAACAGTTACAGCATTAAATCCATTGGCAGCGCAAGCGTTTAATCAAATAAGTGCATCTGCATCTGGTCAAAGTTCTGGAGGAGGTTCGGGTGCTACAGGTTATTTAATAAATTCTACGGGTAACATACAGTTTCCACAATTAGGAGATATTAAGGTGGAAGGATTAACGACTGATAGTGTAGGCAAAGTCATTGAGAACAAGTTGTTAGATTTTTTAAAACAACCTACTGTTAGTGTTAGTCAAACTAATTACAATATTAACGTTTTGGGAGAGGTTACAAGACCTGGTGTTGTAAATGTACCCGACGGAAAGATGACCATACTAGAAGCAATTTCAAGAAGTGGGGATTTAACATTAATGGGTAAGAGAGAGAATGTGTTAGTGATTAGAGAGAATAATGGAAAAAGAGAGTTTGGAAGAGTAGATTTATCTAGCAATAATTTATTCAATTCACCATTCTATTATATGCAGCAAGGTGATTTTGTTTATGTTGATGTAAATCCACTAAAATTAAAACAAGCTGATAATACCATAACAAATAGGGTATCGATGGTGAGTATATTTATTACCATGATCACAGCATTGTTGGTTCTAAAAAATTCTTTGAAGTAATAATTATCAATAATTTAGCTTTTATATTACCTCAATATGATTTTTAAGTTATAAAAAATACATTGAGATATTGAATTTAGTTCAATAATTTTTAATTTTAAATTACAATATGTCAGAACTTATTGACTTAAAGCAAAATAACGACAATCAACAAATCAGTCTGAATACAGAGCGAAAGATTCGTCAAAAAAGTATAAAAGAAATAGCATCAAAATATTTGGTTCATTATCCATTATTTATACTTTTTCTTACTTTAAGTATATTTGTTACCTATCTAAAAATACATTTCCAAGTACCTCTTTACAATTCTACTTTAAAAGTCATAATAAAAGATGCTAAAGCAGGGAGTGCTGAGGAAAAAATATTAGCAGATGTATTTTCCACCGGAAAAGCAAATTTGGCAAATGAAGCTGAGATTTTAAAGTCAGCCAATTTAATGAAAAGGGTAGTCAATAAATTAGGGCTTAATACAGTTTGTATCTATAAAGGTAAATTTAGAAATACTGATCTTTATGATCCTTCATCAAAGCCAATAGTGGAGTTTAGTGAAATAAGAGATTCTTTAAAAGATTATCATTTTCTTTTAACATCGGATAAAAACAAAATAACCGTCGATTATAAAGGAAAACAATTTCTAATACAAAATCATCTAAAGACTAATTTTTCTGACTTCTACATTACAGTTAATTTAAACAAAGAATCTTCGCAAGAAGTAAATGCAAATAAATATTTAGTTAGTTGGTTACCTACTGATAAAGTTGCCTCAATATATGCTAGTGGAATTGTTGCTACCTCCCTAAACAAGGATGCAACTATTATTCAGCTTTCCCACACGAGTGAATCTCCACAAAAATCTAGAGACATATTGAACACACTAGCACTTGAGTACAATAATTATAATATTGAGCAGAAAAACACTTCACTAGATAATTCAATTAAGTTTTTAAATGATAGGCTCTATTTTTTATCAAGAGATTTAGGTGGTGTGGAGGATAGTTTGCTAAAGTATAAGGATTCTCATCAAATTATAGATTTGGAATCACAAGCGAAGGATGATGCAAGTAAAGTTGGTCTGTTAAAAGAAAACATGGACGCAATTGTGGTAAAGATGATGGTATGCGACATGGTTTCACAATATGTGAATAATCCGCAAAGAAAATATAACTTAATCCCCTCTTCGCTTG
The DNA here is from genome assembly GCA_947447825.1 of Chitinophagaceae bacterium. GTDB lineage: Bacteria > Bacteroidota > Bacteroidia > Chitinophagales > Chitinophagaceae > Parasediminibacterium. Next base: position 11,824 of record CANFLL010000038.1, read on the forward strand.
GCATTGAGGATGTTACATTAAATTCTTTAATAGAGGTTTATAACAAGGATGTATTAAAATATGAGGAATTATTAAAATCATTAGGAAAACGCAACGTAGAAGTTAATTCTGTAGCATCTGAATTAGAACAATTAAGTGGTAAGATTCTTGAATCTATTAAGAATGTAAAGAAAGCGTATAATGAAACATATAGTTTTATAAAAAAGAAGGAAGAAAAATTATTATATGAAACTGGTCAATTTCCCAGCGAACAAAAAAGCATTTTACAAATTGAAAGACAGCAGGGAATAAAAGAAAAACTCTATCTATATTTACTTGAAAAGCTAGATGAAACCAACTTAGCGAAGGCTGGTGCTGTTAGTAATAGTAGCATAATAGATGTTGCTGTTTCATCCGGCTCAATTGGACCTACTAGTGCAGTGCTTTATTCAATGGCAGTATTGCTAGGCTTAGGATTACCAATACTACTAATTTTCATCAAGGATATGCTCAATGACCGCATATCTACCAAAGATGATATTATTGCTCATTCTAGTGTGCCAGTAATTGGTGAAATTTCTCATTCTAAGTCAAAAAATAATACCTTAATTGCTTCAAATACAAGAGGCATTTTGGCAGAACAGTTTCGGCTATTAAGAACTAATTTGCAATATTTTTCTCAAGATGCTGATCAAGAAAAAGGGGTAATACTAATTACCTCAACGATGAAGGGTGAAGGGAAAACTTTCATAAGTATGAATTTAGCATCTATCCTTGCGGTTAGTGGAAAACGAACTGTTTTATTGGAGTTTGATTTACGTAAACCAAGGGTTAGTAAGGCACTTGGAATTGAGAATGATTTAGGTATTTCTACTTATTTAACTAGTCAAGTTCAACTTAACGATTTAATTAAACCGGTTGACACAGTTGAAAATTTTTGGATACTTCCATCTGGACCAGTTCCGCCTAATCCAGCAGAACTTATTTTGAATAAGAAGATTAATATATTGTTTGAGGAATTATCAAATAGCTTTGATTACATAATAATTGATACTCCTCCAATTGGAATTGTTAGTGACGCTAGAGTACTATCAAAATTCAGTGATTTGAATTTTTACATCGTACGTCAACGTTTCACCTTAAAAAATCAGATGGAATTTGTTGATACCATTTACACCAATAAAGTGTTAGATAATATGGCATTGATAGTTAATGATGTAGTAGCAGAAGGTTCAAATTCGTACTATGGATATGGTAAAGAGAATTATATCTATGGTGGTTATTATGGATATGCTTATGGTTATAATGATGAGGCTCGTAAATCAATATTTAGTAATTTCTTTAAAGACAAATCTTAGAATTTATTAGTTTATAATATACCAAGTATTATATATTTTATGTTGGATAAAGAGAATATTTATAAATGGGTCAAAATTATTTCAATTACTGGGGGGGTGCAGATACTTGTTCAAATTCTTGGTTTAGTAAGTGGGATATATATTTTACGGTCTATGTCGTCTCAAGAATATTCTTATTATACAATTGCAAATACAATGTTGGGTACGTTAACTGTTTTAACTGATGGAGGGGTTACAAGTGCTGTACTTTCCAAAGGTGGACAAGTTTGGGGTGATAAAAAAAAATTAGGAGTTGTGATTGCAACGGGTATGTATTTGAGAAATAGATTTGCTATACTAAGTTTACTAGTATCAATACCTGTATTATTTTATTTATTAATGCATCAAAATGCAAAATTTTATACTGCGTTACTAATTTCGTTATCGTTAATACCCGCTTTTTATGCTTCATTATCTGATAGTTTACTAGAGATTCCTTTGAAACTGAATCAAGATTTGATTCCATTGCAAAAAAATCAGTTTTTTACATCGTTTGTTAGATTAATCCTTAGCTGCATTGGAATGTTTTGTCTCCCTTTTTGTTACGTGGCATTACTCTCCAATGGTGTTCCTAGAATTTGGGCAAATTTCAAGTTGAAAAAAATCAATAACAAGTATTTAGACTCTAAAGCCTCTTTTGATAAAATTATTCGTAAAGATATTCTTGCCTTTGTCTCCAGAATTTTACCTGGTTCAATTTATTATTGCTTTTCTGGTCAAATTACTGTTTGGCTATTGTCATTATTTGGTAATAATCAATCAATTGCTCAATTGGGAGGTTTGGGTAGATTATCGATGTTGTTGACTCTTTTTGGTGTATTATTCAGTACACTTATTGTTCCGCAATTTGCGAAAACTTTTAATAGTTATTCTGCATTAATTGGTAAGTTTTGGAAAATACAAATAGGTGTTTTCATTTTCTTTTTTGTTTTCGTTTTTCTCTTGCATTTAATAGATTCACAACTTTTATGGATTTTAGGAAGTCAATTTTCTAGTTTAAAAACTGAGCTGATATTATCTATGATTGGCAGTTGTATTGGAATAATGTCAGGTTTTTCTTTTAGTTTATATACTTCAAAGGGATGGGCCATATACCCTTACATATCCATTCCATTAAATGTTTTTTCAATTATAATTGGTATTTTCCTATTTAAAATTAATTCTTTAAGGGATGTGCTACATTTTTCAATCTTTACTTCTTCTATACAGTATATTATTAACTCCTACTTCTGTTTTTACAAAATTAGAGAACTTAAATTTTAATTTAAATGCCAAACAAATCTGTTATATGTACTCTTTTTGAAGGTAATTATCATTATGGAGTTGCGGCACTTGTTAATTCATTACAAAATAAAGGATTTAAAGGGGATATCTATGCAGGATACAAAGGGATACTATCAAATTGGTCAAGGTTAGCTATTTCTAATTATGATATAAATTGGAAGGATGCAAAAACTATAAAAATCTCAGAAGAAATAAATATTCATTTTATTCCTGTCGATACTAAATATCATCTTACAAACTATAAGCCCTTTTTTTTATTAGATGTCTTAAAAATTACAACTATTTCTGTAGATGGAATTTTTTATTTTGACCCAGATATTGTGATTAAATGTGAATGGCTTTTTTTTGAAAGATGGATTTCTCATGGTGTTGCTTTAGTTCATGAAATTATCAGTAATGATATGCCATTTAATCATCCAATTCGTAAAGGCTGGGAGGAATTAATATTCAAAACCGGAGGACAGATTTATAATAAAATAGATTCATACATAAATGCTGGTTTTTTTGGATTACAAATTCAAAATATTAATTTCTTGTATAATTTTTCAAAATTCATTGAATTTGCTGTTAATGAAAATAATTCGGATCTTACAAAAATTGATTTTACAAGTAGAGTGGACTTGTTTTTTGCCAAAGACCAAGATGCTTTAAATATTGCGGCTATGTGTTCTGATGTCAAGTTAAGTGAAATGGGACCGGAAGCAATGGATTTTTTATATGGTGGTTTTACAATGTCACATGCTGTAGGTTCTCCTAAGCCATGGAATAAAAACTTTATCTTGTCTTCTTTTTATGGTAAATCACCAACGTTAGCTGATAAAGAATTTTGGAAAAACGTTCAATTGCCAATAAAAATATATTCTTCTTATTATTATAAGTTAAAAACAATTTCAATTAAAATATCTACTTTAATAGGAAGGTTTTATAAAAAATATTAAGTGATTAAAAGAGTTATTTCTGAGTTTAGGCTGTATATATGTAATAATATAATTTCAAATATTCCTAGTCATATAATTAGACTACATTTCTATAAGAAGGTTATGAAATTTGAAATTGGACATAAAAGTACAATTTTTATGGGATGTAAATTTGATGCGGCCAGGGGCTTATCAATTGGTGATAACTCTGTTATACAAGGTGATTGTAGAATTGATACCCGGGGAGGCATAATAATCGGAAACAATGTGTCTATTTCAAATAGCACAATATTATTAACAGTTGATCATGATGTAACTTCTCCTCATTTTAGTACTAGAGCTAAACAAATGGTTATAGAAGATTATGTTTGGATAGGAACCAGAGCAATGGTATTGTTGGTATCCAAAGTAGCAATAGGTTCTGTTATAGCTGCTGGATCTGTTGTCACAAAAAATGTTGAAGAATATAAAGTAGTAGCAGGTATTCCTGCAAGGGCTATTAAAAATCGTTCAAATTGTCTTAGTTATTCTATAGATTACGTTAGATTATTTCATTGATAGAATCAAAAAATATTACATATTTTATAATTTCTTTTGTTATAATTTATTGTTTTTATTCAATATTGTAAATTTATTTTAATTAATAATGAATTATCGTTTATAATTTCATTCTATAAAAATAGGAGTAATTTATTTTGTTTTGATTATAAGTATAACTTAGTTTTCCAATTGTATTTACTTCTTTAATTTATTCCTTTTATTATGTATAATGTATAAAATATCAATTTTCTTTATGAAAAATCAATATTTAAAAAACTTTACCTTTATTAACAATACTGCTTCTATAAGGAGTTTAATAAATCGTTTTTACAAAAGTTTTTATTATAGATTCTTAGTTGAACCTACTATTTTTTTAAATAAAAACCCTTATTACAAAAACTTTAAAATTGGGGATTACACTTACGGAAGCCCCGAACTAAGTCCATTAATTGTTAGTAATAGTACATTTTCATACCTAGAGATTGGAAAGTTTTGTTCATTCGGGTATAATGTTATGATTTTTTTAGGAGGTAATCATAGAACTGATTGGGTTACAACATACCCCTTTTGTGCTTTTTTTGATGAAGCTTCCCATTTAGAACAATTTTCACAATTAGATGGTAAAGTTTATATAGGAAATGATGTTTGGATTGGTGAAGGTGCTACAATTATGGCTGGTGTAAAAATAGGAAATGGAGCTGTGATTGGCACTAAAAGTGTTGTAACCAAAGACGTTGAGGCTTATACTATTGTCGCTGGAAATCCAGCTAAAGTTATACGAAAGAGATTTGATGATTACATCATTAATAAACTTGAAATTATCCAATGGTGGGAGTGGGATATATCTAAAATATTAGAATATCAAGATTTATTGCTGAATGAAAATATACTAAAATTTATACAAGTAGTTGAAGATAAACTTAATTCATAAAATGGTCAATCCCAATATTTCTGTCATTATCCCTACTTATAACTATGCGATTTATATTAGTTTCGCTATTGATAGTATTTTAAAACAGGATTATCCAAAAGATAAAATCGAAATAATTGTTGTTGATGATGGTTCAACTGATAATACTATTGAGGTTTTAGAAAAATACATTAGTAATGGTCTAATTAAATATTATTACCAAATTAATAAAGGAAAAGCAGAGGCAACATACAATGCAATCCAAAAAACTACTGGAAAATATATTTTTAATCTTGACGCAGACGACATTTTTTTGCCTGATAAAATTAAAAAGGTTGTTGACATTTTTGAAATTGATTCTACGATTGTTCATGTTGGAAATCCAGCAAGTAGAATATATGGTAATGAAAATAAGTTAAATGTTTATGAAATCTTTCCAGATTTAATTTTAAATAAATTATTGGAAGGACAATGGTTACTACGTTATTTCTTAGAAAACAACATTTTATTTGGAGGCGGATCTACTTATGCAGGTAATGGGGAAATATTAAGAAACATTAAAATTCCTAGTAATGTAGATATGTACATTGATGAGTTTTTGATTTATGCTATTTTACCCTATGGAAAAAGTTATTTTACTAATGAGTCATTATCTGTTTGGAGAGATCATGGTTTCAACTATTCTGCCGGGCAAAATTCTTTAGAAAAAAAAAGAAATAAATCAAGAAGAATTCTCGCTTCGGCCTTTGGTATGTTATCGTATTTAGAATTAAATAATTTTAACCCTAAATTTATAGATATTTATAGATTAAAATACGAGGTATTGAAGATTTCAACAAAAGAATCTTTTAAAGAGAAATCTATTCATGATATTTTTTATTTTCTTGTATTTTTATCTAATACTAAATTGTCTCTTTCTGTTTTAAAAAGATATCATACATTTAATAGACTAATTCCAATGAGTATCTATTTGTTCTTAAAGCGTAATAAACATTCATGAAATTTTTTCATAAATTATTTTATTTCTTAAGATTTAAATTCCTTCCTTTTTTTAAATATGCGAATATCACATATTTCAAATTCATGGGCATGAAAATTGGAAAAGAATCTTACCTTAAAAGTCCTTTTATTACTTGGCCACATCAAGTTAGAATAGGTAATTATTGTAATTTAGAACACCATATTATATTTAAGTTTGATGGTATTTGGTGTAAAGGTGAATCAATTATTTTGAAAGACAATGTTTTTATTGGTTCTAATTGTGAGTTTAATATTCGAAAAAAAATAATAATTGGCAATAATTCCCTAATTGGATCTGGTAGTCGATTTATAGATCACGATCATGGTATTAATTTAGGGGAGTTGATAAGAAACCAATTGTGTCCTGAAAAGGAGATTATCATTGGTGAAGATGTTTGGGTTGGTTGTAATGTAGTTATTTTGAAAGGTGTTCATATAGGCGATGGTGCAGTTATAGCGGCTGGTGCAGTTGTAAATAAATCAATTCCTCCTCTCGAAATTTGGGGAGGAGTTCCTGCAAAAAAAATTTCTAACAGAAAAAAGTAATTTGAAAATATTATCTGTATGTGGTTCTTTGGAACCAGGAAAAGATGGAGTTGGTGACTATACTAGGAAATTAGCAATTGAACTAATAAGACTTGGTCATGTTTGTAGTATAGTTGCTTTAATGGACAAATTTATAAATTTTGAACTAAAAGAAAAGCAGGAGATTAATAAAGTTTACATTGATACACTTAGACTTCCGTTTAAATCAGGGCTTAAAAAAAATTCAGAAACTTTATCATTATTGGTTAATTCATTTTGCCCCAATTGGATTAGCTTACAATATGTACCTTTCTCATTTAATAATAAAGGTTTACCTTTTGATTTAACAAAATATTTAAAACCAGTACTGTATCATTTCTCTGTTCACTTAATGATTCATGAGCCTGGTATAGGAATTAGTAAAATATCGCCTTTTAAACACAGAATTATAGGATTCTTACAATTTCGGATACTAGAAAATTTAATAAAAAATATTAGAATAAAAAATGTAACCACTACTAATAAGTTATATCAGTTAGTTCTTTCGGATAAAAATATTAACTCAGAGATATTAACACTTTTTAGCAATATTGATTCTTTTGAATTGAACCTAGATTTAAAAGCTTCTTTAATTTTGAATTTATTCAATTTAGACATTAGAGAAAGAATACATTGGAAAATTATAGGAATATTTGGAACTTTATATCCGGATTCAAATTTAGAACTAGAGTTAAATAATCAATTTATACAAGCAGAGTTTGAATGTAAAAAACTAATTTTTTTCAGTTTTGGTTTCGTTGGAGAAACAGGTTCAAATGAAATAAGTAATTTAAAGATTCTTTTTAATAATAAAATAACATTTATTACTGTTGGTAGAGTTACAGAAATAGAAGCTTCTCATTACGTTCAACTTTGTGATTGTATGATTTCATGTACTCCAGCTCAACATGTTGGTAAAAGTGGCGTTTTCGCCTTTTTAAAATTACATGGATTAAATATTCTCCTACCAAGAAAGGAAACCTTACCTGAATATGATATTAAAATTCAAGATTGGTATTTAGATTTCTGTAATAGAAAACCATTTTATTGGAGTGTTGAATTTATTGCTACGGAATATTTAAAATTATTAAAATAAAGTTTATATGATAGACGTTGATAAAATTGTAGCACTACATAGAAGTTTAACAAGCTTATGGCATATTGAATTTAAATTAACACAAAAAGAATCTCCTTGGATACAGATTGAACAAAATAATATGTGGAATTTTAAATTATGGCATGAAGAGGACATAGCCAGAATAACTGATATTGAACCAGAAAGGATTGTTATTGCAAAAAGGAATATTGATTTTTATAATCAAGAAAGAAATAATGCAATGGAAAGGATAGATGAATGGGTTTTAGAAATTTTGAGACCTTTAATTGATAAAAATATAGAACTTCATTCTGAAACTCCAGGAATGATGATTGATAGACTTTCTATTATGAATCTCAAGTTATTTCACATGCAGGAGGAAGCAATACGAGTAGATGCTGATGATAGCCATAAAATTAAATGCTTGCATAAAGTAGGAATACTCTTAGAGCAAATTAATGACTTAAAGGGATGTCTTGATAAAATATTTCAAAAACTTTCTGATGGACAAATTAAATTTAAAGTTTATAGACAACTTAAAATGTATAACGATCCAACTTTAAATCCTGAGTTGTATAAGCGTTTGAAATGAAGAAAGAAATTATAAAAATAGATTCTACTAAAGGTGGAAATGGGGACATTTGGATGAGATTAGTTAGTTTTTATGCTGCAGCTAAAATTTTAAATAATGTAAAATTTAAAATTAAAGTTCCAAAGTTCTTTGAGCAAATAGCTATAGAATCATTTTCTGATAGAATCGAAATCATTACCGATGATAGTAAAACAAATCATTTTATAAAATATACAAATTTGGGTATAAAGGATTTGTTTTTTTCAATTTTGAAAGGAGAAAGATTTATATCTCCTTACCAAAAGGCCGTGATAAATGACAAAAAGATAAAACAATTTAAGGATATTGTAAATAACTTAATTTTTTACTTCTTAGACTTATTTGGCCTTGTACTAGTTCCTAATTCTGAGTGGATAAAACATTATCAAGGTTTTTTAGATATTGTAGCAATTAAAGAAGTTAAAAAAATCAGTTATCAAAAATATATTGACCAATTGGATTTAGATACTTTGTTTTTTCATAATAAATTTAATTACAATCTTCCAATTTCTAATGAATTGGTTGTGCCGGATGATTTATATGCTTCAGTATTAATTTTTCCTAATGGAACAAGTAGACAATTCATACCAATTTGGTGGGCAACTAAATACTTACCTGATGCTTATTATGCTTTCTACATTAATGATAGAGATTCTTTAGCATTTAAAAAGGAAGGGCTTAAAGTTGTATATTTTTATAAAGAGCCTGGAGATATTATTTTTTTATCAAAACATGCCCGGTGGACAATTAGTACTGACAGTTTTCCATCTCATCTTCTGCAATTTTCAAATCAAAAGTCCACTATTCTTCTTACAGAAGTTCTAAAATCTAGAATTATTTCACCATCATATAAAGGGAAAGTTGTTGACTCTGTAGCACCTTGTCATCCATGTTTGCATAAAGCAAGAAATATAAGTCCACTTTGTGAAGCTGGTTTTGAAGAATGCTTAAACTGGAATAGTTCAATTTATTCAAGTGATGTTTTGAAATCAATAAATAGTTAAACTAAAACTTTTATGAATTCTGTGAAATCTTTTTATTTAGAATTATTACGCGTTTTTGCAGCTTTTTATGTTTTTATTTATCATGTTGGATCCGAGACAATAGATAATAAACAGTATTTATCTAACAATAAATATACAAGTTTCTTAAATCTTAAATATTCCACGGCACATTTCTTTGTTATGATATTTTTTGTGCTATCTGGATATTTAATTACTATGTCTGCGAGTAAACCCAAGCTTACTTTTAAGTCATTCATTACTTTTCGACTAGGGCGTCTATATTCAGTTCTAATACCAGCGTTGGTATTTTCTTTTACTGTTGAGTTCTTTTTTAAATTATTCAATTATTCAATTATCAGTAAAATTGACAACATATCTTTCCCTTTGTTAAGGTTTATTTTGAATCTTTTCTTTTTAGGGCAAATTGGTAGTTTTTGTAGTACTCCTCCTTTCAATGGAGCATTTTGGTCAGTTCAATATGAATTTATATATTATGTAGTTTTAGGTGTGGTTTTATTAATTCGAAAACCATATAAATATTTTATTCTATTTTTAATATTGAGTTTGTCATGGTTGAAAATATTATTGTTATTGCCAGTTTGGTTAGCGGGAGCTTGTTTATATTATTTTCAAAATAAATTCATTTTGAATAAATATATCTCACTTTTATTATTTACGACAACTAGCTTTTTCTTAATATACTGTTTATTTATTAATGATTCTTTTCCATTCCAAAAGTCAACAAATGAAAATGTTTTATTTGGATATGTTCTTTTCTTCTCGTGGAATTTTTTAGCAGATTATCTTTTTGCATTAATTGTTTTTTTTAATTTATATAGTTTTTTTCAACTTTCTGATTCTTTGATTCATGGTTTTGATAAGTCTAGAATGTTTCTTTTTTTATATAAGAAGATTAAAATAATTGGTAATTGTAGCTACACTCTATATTTATTTCATACTCCGTTATTGTTTTTATTTGCAACGATATTTCCTTATAATCGGTTTAACAACTATCATATTTTAGCCTTAATTTTATTGGTTTTAATTACTGTCTTTTTCATTGCGAGATTAACTGAGTGGAAGATATCTTTTTGGAGAAATATAGTCAGTGATTGCATTGAGGTTCTACTTAAAAGTGTTAAAAAAATCAAATCACCATCTGTATAAGTTTTTTTATTTCTTTTTTTTAATTTTATGGTACTAGCACGTTGTTTAAAGTCAAATATTAATTTTCAAGTTGTATAATGATAGATTTACTAAAAACTACTGTTTCAGTTTGTATTCCTACTTATAATCAGTCATTATTTATAGAGCAATCTGTTAGAAGTGCTTTTAATCAAACCTATAAACCCATTGAAATCATTGTTTGTGATGATGCAAGTACAGATGATACTTTATTAATTTTAAATTCTCTCAAAGAAGAAATCCCCATTTTAAAAGTTTTAAAAAATTGCAATAATTTAGGAATTACGAATAATGTAAATAAATGCTTGAAACAAGCTATTGGTGATTTAGTTGTTAGATTAGATTCAGATGATGTTTTAAATACAAATTATATAGAAAAGTTTGTTCCTTTTTTTGAAATGAATCCAAATATAGGATATGGTCATTGTTCTATTATGGAAATTGATCAAGATAACAATATTCTTAATACTAGAATTTTATATAGAAATCAATCAATCCAGAGCAGTATTGATGCCCTTAAATCAGCTGTGTCAGGTTACAAAGTTGCTGCGAATATCATTATATTTAGACGTAGTGCTTTACAAAAAGTAGGATTTATTCAATCTAAGATTAATTTTGCTGAGGATTATTATTTAGTATCAAGTATATCTGAATATGGATATGATAATGTGTATATAAATCAGGTATTAGCAAACTACAGAATATGGATTGACAAAAATCTTGTCAGATCTAGACGAAAGCTTAGTGAAATTCAGGGCTTATTAGCTGTTTTTAATGAAGTACTTGAACCTGCCTTTATAAAAAGGGGATGGTCATTAGTAAGTATTAGAAAAATAAAAAAAAATTTTGCTGTTAGTCATTCTGATTGTCTTTCTTGGAATAATTATTCGTTTTTAGAAAAATTGGAAATTGAAAAAATGATTTTGAATTTATCAAGTAGTAATCAAGTAAAAATTGTTATTTGGTTATATAAAAAGAGGTTAGGTTTAATTATACAGTGTTTCAAAATCCCTGAAAAATTCTTAAAAACGGTTGCTAAAAAGATAGTTGTTGGTCATTAGTTAATCTTCTCAACATGACCTTATTGGTTTCATAAACTATTATTATAGATAATTTTCTTTCATCTTCTCTATTTTTATTTAAATCGATTACCTAATAATGAAGATTTTATTTACACATCCTATTGGAAATGCCAATGTTAGAGCGATTTTGAATGGACTAAACGACGAAGGCTACTTAGATTCTTTTTACACTTCTTTAGCAACTTATCCGAATAATATATGGGATTTCTTAAGCAGATTTAAAGGTTTAAGTGAATTTAATAGAAGAAATTATAATCCAACTTTACAAAAGTTTACCTATACCTTTCCATACAAAGAGTTAGGACGAATGTTTGCATTAAAGACAGGTTTAAGTGGTTTCACTAAACATGAAACAGGTATATTTTCTGTAGATGAAGTATTTAAATATGCCTCATATAAAGCATCTTTGGACTTGCATAATAAAACTAACTTAACTGCTGTTTATGCTTATGAAGATGGAGCTTTGGAGCTATTTATTGAAGCAAAAAAAAATGGTCTAAGTTGCATTTATGATTTACCAATTGCTTATTGGGAAACAGGAAGAAAGTTAATGTTAGAGGAATCAGAGAGACTGCCATCTTGGGCTGTAACGCTTGCAGGGGGAATAAAGGACAGCAAAAAAAAACTTGAAAGAAAAACCAAAGAACTTGAATTGGCTGACTTTGTAATTGTGCCTTCTCTTTTTGTCAAAGATTCTTTGCCAGAAAATAAAAAAGCTTCACCAACTATTCTTGCTCCTTTTGGTTCCCCCAGTATATTTTCTAGTTTAAATACTACAAAAAAACAAAATAAATTACGAGTTCTGTTTGCTGGATCAATGGGACAAAGAAAGGGGTTGGGTGATTTATTTCAAGCAGTTAAATTATTGAATAATTCAAACATTGAATTAGTGATTATGGGTTCTCCAATTGCATCTATGGAATTTTATAGGAAGCAATACCAAAATTTCACGTACGAACCTCCGCGTCCCCATTCTGAAGTACTTGCTTTAATGAGGACTTGTGATATTTTTTGTTTGCCATCCATTGTAGAAGGAAGAGCTTTGGTTATGCAGGAAGCAATGAGCCAAGGATTACCATTAATTATTACCCCTAACTCTGGTGGCGAGGATTTAATAATTGAAGGAGAAACCGGTTTTTTGGTTCCAATAAGAAAGCCAGATTTAATCGCAGAAAAGTTACTTTGGTTTTTAAACAACAAAAATCATTTGGAATATATGTCTGAATGTTCTAAAAAGCAAGCTGCAAAATATACTTGGAAAAAATATACTCAAACAGTAATAACTGGAATTGAATCTTTATTAGTTAAATAAAACTTTTATTTGAATCCTAAGTCCTTAAATACTAATAAGTTTAACTTTAAAAATCCTAATACTGATTATTTAAAGACATTTATTTGGATTTATTTTTGGTTGCTAATGTTTGAAGGAGGTTTAAGAAAGTGGATCCTTCCAGGGTTGGCTTCACCGCTTTTAATTATTCGTGACCCAATTGCAATAATTATATGGTTTTTATCCATTAAAAGAAATTTGCTTAAATTCAATATATATATATTAATTTTTATTAGTGTTTCTTTATTTTCGATTCCATTAGCTATTTATTTTGGACATGGAAATTTAGGTGTAGCTATCTACGGTGCAAGAATATTTATCTTGCATTTTCCATTAATATTTATTATAGGCAATGCCTTTTCGTATAGAGATGTAGTTAAGCTTGGCAAAATTGTAATGTACATGATTTTGCCAATGACTGCTATAATTTCATTGCAATTTTTCACGCCTCAATCTTCTTTCATTAATAGAGCTGTTGGAGGTAGTGATTCTGGATCAGGCTTTGGCGGTGCAGCAGGATATTTTAGACCTTCTGGATTATTTTCATTTACTTCTGGTAATGTGATGTATTATTGCTTAGCAAATTCGTATTTGTTCTTCTTCGCATTATCCAAAACCAAATATTTTAATTATCTATCACTTTCTGTATTTGCAATCGGATTTATTATTGGTATGCCTTTTTGTATTAGTCGAAGCCTTTTATTTCAAATAGGTATTTCGTTAATATTTGCAATAATAGCATTTTCGAAAGATTCTAAAATTTTATTACAGATTCTTAAAGTTTTTTTAATTGTTATAATTCTATACTTAGTACTTAGTAATTTTTCTTTTTTTCAGATTTCGACTGCTGCTTTCACGGAAAGATTCACAAGTGCAAACGAGAATGAGGGTGGACTACATGGTGTTTTTATCGACAGATTTTTAGGGGGGTTATTTGGTGCTGTTTTTAGTGATAAGCCTGCACCTTATTTTGGGTATGGTATCGGTCTTGGTACAAATGTAGGAGCGCAAGTTACAACTGGTACTGTTGGGTTTCTACTTGACGAAGGTGAATGGGGGCGAATAATTGGAGAATTAGGTTTAGTTCTTGGTCTAATAATTATTATTAATAGAATTGCTTTAGGTTTAGATTTATTGATTAGGGCATATAAATGTGTTTCCAAACAAAATTTATTGCCTTGGTTTTTAATGAGTTGGGGATTGTTGAACATTTTCCAGTGTCAACTGGGTCAGCCAACTGCCTTGGGCTTTACTGTAATGATTGGTGGTTTGGCAATGGCTTCGTTAAAACATTCAAGCGCAAATAGTAGTAATTAATATTTTATTTGTATTTTAAATAATTTCTTATTGAAAATTATAATTTTCACACATCCTAGTTTTTTAAATTCTCAAAGTATGCCAAGATATGCAAATATGCTGGCAGAAGGGTTTTCTAATTTGGGGTATGATGTAGATATTTGGTCGCCAAAGCCTATCTTTTTTAAAATGCCAGTACCAAGAAACCTCAAAAAATGGATGGGCTATATAGATCAGTATATTATATTCCCTAGACTTGTAAAGTCTAGAATTAAAACAATTAATAAAAACACTCTTTTTGTTTTTTCCGATCATGCTCTTGGTCCATGGATACCATTAGTTTCAAACTTCCCTCATGTAGTTCATTGCCATGATTTTATGGCTCAGCATTCTGCCAAAAATTTAATTCCTCAGAATATGACTAGTCTTTCAGGTAAAATATATCAGAAATATATTTTCAATGGATATTCAAAAGGAAAGCATTTTATTTCGGTTTCAAAAAAAACTCAGAATGATTTACATGAAATGCTTAGGCAAAAACCAAAATCATCTTATGTTGTATATAATTCAATCAACCCAAATATAAAGTTTGGAGGCATTGTCTCTGATTCATACACATTAGCGGATAAGTTAAATTTAAATTTAGCGAATGGTTTTATACTGCATGTGGGGGGTAATCAATGGTATAAAAATAGAAGGGGGGTCATACTAATATATAATAAATGGAGGGAATCTTCTTTAAGTGATATGCCCCTATTGTTAGTCGGTTCAAAACCCACTCAAGAATTAATTGAGTTGAAGGAAAAGAGTAGTTTTAGCGATTCAATACTTTTTTTATCTGAAATAAATGATGAATTATTGTATCAGATATATTCTGCAGCAACTATGTTATTATTTCCTTCTTTAGGTGAGGGATTTGGCTGGCCAATTGTTGAGGCTATGGCATTAAATACTCCCGTAATAACTACCAATGAGGCACCTATGACAGAGGTAGGTGGGGATGCTGCAATATATATCCCTAGGCTTCCAATTGGTGAAAATATTACGTCGTGGACAAGAAAAGGATCAGATGCAATTAACCGAATTTTAAATTTGGATCTTCAAGAAAAAGAATATCTGCAGAAAAAGGGTATTGAAAATGCTAAGAGGTTTACACTAGAAAATCAATTGGAAGAACTAAATGATATTTATAAAAAAATTTTATTAAAATACAGTATAATTTGAAAATATTACATGTTATTCCAACAATGAATCCAATTTCAGGTGGTCCTTGTCAAGGATTAAGAAATGCAATTCCTGAATTTTTAAAGTTGGGGTTCTATTCTGAAGTTGTTTCTTTAGATGAAATTGATGCTAATTATCTTAAAAATGATTCTTTTCCGATTCATGCAATTGGGAATGCAAAAGGATCTTGGCAATATAACTTTTCATTAATATCATGGCTAAGAATTAATTTGGCTAACTATGATGGCGTTATAATTCATGCCCTCTGGCTATTTCACGGATATGCAGTTAATAAGGTTATCAATGAATTTAAGAAAAGTGGTAAGAAGACTCCATTGTTTTTTGTGATGCCACATGGAATGTTAGATCCATATTTTCAAGAAGCACAGTCACGAAAACTAAAGGCATTTAGAAACTACATATATTGGAAATTAGTACAGGGGGACATTATTAATAACGCTGCTGGAATACTATTTACCTGTGAAGAGGAGCTAATACTTGCAAAGAACACATTCAAACCATACAAGCCTAAATTGGAACTAAATGTTGGCTACGGAATTCCAGAACCGCCTCTTCAACTAGTTAATAATTTTTTAAATAATAATGCAATTGAATTAATTTCTCCTAAACCATATCTTTTATTTTTAAGTAGAATTCATCAAAAAAAAGGGGTAGATTTATTAATAGAAGCATTTTCTGAATTAGTTTTATCGAACCCTGTAAATGAGATACCTAATTTAGTTATTGCTGGCCCTGGAGAGGAGAGTGAATACGGAAAAGAAATAATTAAATTGGTTAAATCTAAGAAACATTTGGAGAAAAGAATCTTTTTTCCAGGAATGTTGGAAGGTGAGGCTAAGTGGAAGGCGTTTTATGAATGCGAGGCTTTTATTTTGCCGAGTCATCAAGAAAATTTTGGAATTGCAGTAGTAGAAGCATTAGCATGCAGCAAACCAGTGTTGATAACTAATAAAGTTAATATTTGGAGGGAAATAAATTCAAATAATGCTGGGATTGTGGAAGACGATACACTCTTGGGTACAAAAGCCTTATTAAATCGGTGGACTTCTTTTAATGAGAAACAAAAAAAACACATGAGTTATGCTGCTTTTTCTTGTTATTCTAAACATTTTAGGGTTGATTCTGCTGCTGCCCAAATGGTTAATACATTAGCAAGTGTCATAAAAAAGAACAAGATTTAATTTGTTATAAAATTTAATGATAAATACTGATACACATACTGGACCTTCTTTTTCATTAAGTAACCGATTGCTAAGGTTTGTTTGGAGTTTAGTGTATTTTCTTTTTTTTAAATATTCGCCAAGACCTTTTCATTCGTGGAGGAGTTTTATATTAAAAGTATTTAATGCAAAGGTTGGGATAGGGGTACATGTATATCCTAAAGTACAAATTTGGGCACCTTGGAATCTTGTTTTGGGTGATGAGTGTGGTATTGGTAATGGTGTTAACTTGTACTGTCAAGATAGAATAATAATTGGAAAAAAAACAGTTATTTCTCAAGGTGTGCAGTTGTGTACTGGAACGCACGACTATACAAAATATGGATTTCCGTTGTTTACTAAGCCAATTTTTGTTGGAAATAATGTTTGGATAGCTTCTGACGCATTTATTCATCCTGGTATTACAATCGGTGAAGGTGCTGTAATTGGCGCAAGATCTGTTGTAACTAAGGATATGCCAGAATGGATGGTATGTAGTGGACATCCTTGTAAACCATTAAAAGAAAGAATTTTAAAATAAATGTTGGATATTACGATAGTTATTCCAGTTAAGAATGAAGAAGTTAATCTTCCGACATGTATAAAATCTATTGGTAATGATTTTGTAAAAAAAATTGTTGTAGTTGATTCTGGTAGTACTGATAGAACTAAAGAGATTGCTATTGAATATGGAGTTGAGTTTATTGAATTCAAATGGGATGGTAATTTCCCTAAAAAACGAAATTGGTATTTAAGAAACCATACACCCACAACAGAATGGGTTCTTTTTTTAGATGCAGACGAATATTTGACAGATGAGTTTAAAATAGAACTCTCTAGAAAATTGTCAAATTCTAGAGACATTGTTGGATATTGGCTTAATTATTCCATATTTTTCATGGAAAAAAAATTAAAAGGCGGTTACCCTTTATCTAAATTGGCCTTATTTAAAGTAGGTTTTGGTGAATATGAAAAAATACAGGAGGATAGGTGGAGTAATCTTGATATGGAAATTCATGAACATCCAATACTTAAAGGTAAGATTGAAACCATTAAAAGTAAAATAAATCATATAGATTACAGGGGAATTTCTCATTACATTATTAAACATAATGAATATGCTTCTTGGGAAGCTTCTCGATATTTGATGGATATAAGTGATTTAGAAAAGAGAAGCAGATGGACTTTTAAACAAAAAATAAAATATAAAATGCTTGAGTCTTTATTAATTGGTCCTTTATATTTCATTGTGAGTTTTTTCTTTATGGGAGGCTTTAAAGATGGAAAAATTGGATTTGCATTTGCTATTTTTAAGATGAGTTACTTCACTCAAATTTATTGTAAAATAAAAGAACAAAGATTAGAAGTTGAAAGTGCTAGTTAAATCATATACCTAAATTGCCCAAACCTTGAAAAAATCAATTTTATTTATTGGAATAAATTATTTCCCAGAGTTAACTGGAATAGGGAAGTATACTGCTGATATGGCACAGTACCTATTTCATAAAAAACAGTTTGATGTAACTGTTATTACTGGTAATCCGTATTATCCTCAATGGAGAATATATGATGGATATAAAAACACTATTTGTAAAGAAATAGTAAATGGTGTTTCTGTTTATAGAACACCCGTTTATATTCCTTCGAAGCCTAGAACAATGAAAAGGTTATTACAAGATGCCTTGTTCTTTGTTTGCTCATTTTTAATTTTAAATTTTTTATTGCTTAAAAGAAGAAAATACGATTATGTCTTCCTTCCTGTTCCTCCCTTTACAACAGGTTTTTTGGGATTGTACTATAGATTCTTTTTCAGAAAAACAAAAATTATATACCATATACAAGATCTACAAATTGACGCAGCAAATAATTTAGGAATGATTAAGCAAAAAGGGTTAATTAACTTTTTATTTATGCTAGAATCCTTCATTTTAACTCATGTTGATTTTGTTTCAACCATATCAGAGGGGATGCTTGCTAAAATTAAAGCAAAGAGTAATAAAAGTATGAATACAATATTATTCCCTAATTGGATTAATAATAATGAAATATTTCAAACAGAGTCTAAAAGTTTAATCGCAAAGTATAGTTGGATGGAAAATAAGAAGGTTATTCTTTATTCTGGTGCCATAGGCGAAAAACAAGGGTTAGAAGTTTTGGTTGATGCTGCTAATTATTTTAAAGAAGATTTAGGTCTTTGTTTCATAATTGCAGGCGAAGGGCCTTATAAAGAAAAATTATCCGAGTATGCTAATAAAAAGAGTTTAAGAAATGTTCACTTTCTTAATCTGTTACCTACAAATGAATTTAATGAAATGTTGAATGCAGCTTATTTGCATATTATCATTCAAAAAGAATCAGGAAATGATTTATTTCTTCCTTCAAAATTGACAAATATTTTGGGGATAGGTGGTGCTACAATTGTGACAGCTTCTCCTAATACTTCATTGTACAACATCTTCAAATTAAACAATTGTGGGTATGTTATTCCTACTTCTAACTTCGAAAAACTTTGTGAAGCCATTCAAAGTTTGAAGAGTGATAGTTTTTTATATAATGAAATTAGGACCAACGCATTAACTTATGCTAAAACTTACCTTTATCAAGCTTGCGTAATTGATTCCTTTTTAAATAAAATTCAATAAACTATTCATCATTAAAAACAATTATTGTAAGGATTCTATTTAATCAATTGTGATTATTTTTTATAAGTTTTTACTATATCAATCAATAACCAGATTCTTTGTAAATTCTCAACTAATATACTAAATAAACAGTTTAAGGTATTACTTTTTTCAGTATTTATTTAATGCTTATTTCCAATTTTCGTGACATTTTATTTATCCAAAATCTATTTCTGTATTATCTCCAATGTTAAGGCTTCTGCTAAGCCCTTTTACTGAGGCATCGCTTCCAATTAAGGAATTATCTAAAACTACTTCATATAAATTTGTATAGGATCCTATAATACTATCCCTTATTATTGAATGTTTGATGGTTGTATTTGCTCCAATTGCAACATGTGGTCCAATGATTGAATGAGAAATATCGCAACCTTCTGCGATGCTTACTGGTGGAATAATGATACAGTCTTTGTATTGATTTTCGTTCGACACATTGCCTCCCAATTTTTTAAGCATCGTAGCATTACTTTCTAAAAGTGTTTCCTTTTTTCCACAATCAAACCAATTTTTTACCTTAAATGGTTTAATCCTAACTCCCCTTTTTACCATACAATCTAGAGCATCAGTTAGGTTGTAATCACTCTTATGTGTTTCTTGGCTTTCCAATAGGCTTTGCAAACATTCATATAAAATTATTCCCTCTTTTATTTTATATATCCCCACTAAAGCCATATTGCTTTTGGGTATTGCAGGTTTTTCTACTAATTGTTCAATAAAGCCTGATTCATCTATAGTAGCAACGCCAAAATTTCTCGGGTCATCCACTTTCTTTATACCCAGCATCGAGAATGGGCTATCCATAACCTCCTTCACATCATATTCGCAAATAGTATCCCCCAATGCAATAAAAACCTCATCTTGCCCCACTATACTTTTTGCTAGTTCAATTGCATGACCTGTGCCTTGTCTTTCATTCTGAAATACAAAGTGAGTAATTAATTCAGGATATTGTTGTATAACGTATTCCTTAATTTTTTCTCCCATGTATCCAACTATGAAAATGAATTCATTAATGCCAGCCTCGTGTAGTTGGTCAACAATAAAACTTAGTATTGTTTTACCAGCAATAGGTATCAGAGCTTTGGGCTGAGTGTAAGTATGTGGTCGTAGCTTAGTGCCAGCTCCAGCTACTGGTATGATTGCTTTCATCTATTTTAATTTAATCAATATTTAATACTTTCTTTTTAATTTTCATTAAAACAGAAATTTGATGCGTGAAAATAAAGAATTCTTTTTCAATGCTAATGTTTTACTGATGTTCTTAAATAAAATAGCCTGATGTTTAAATTTCTACATCATATTTCTTTGTATTTTTTGAAATGATGTCTTCCATAGTTTGGATAATTGTGTTTTCATTGTTTTTTGTCCGAGTCTAACTATTCACTTTTTAATTCATGATTCAAAATGATTTTCTTACTTTTAATATGTCTAACCAACAGTAGGTGATCATATTTCATTTGTTTCTTTAACTAAATATAACAGCCAGAATAAATTAATTATCCTGACTGACAACACATCAAAAACCAACAACCAACAACATCTTCTATTACATATCCTTAAATTCGCCTGATGAACTGTAGTCCTCTTAAGGAAAATTATTATATACCTGATTTATATATTCTGCTTTTATCAACACATTCTTTGTCACAAACCAACCCCCGCTAAGGCAATTCTATTTATTTTGACATTGTCTGTATAGGTAATTCAACCAGCACCTGTTCCTAGTTTATTATTTTTCAATTGCGCTGAAACTGTTTTGTATCGAGCCCCAACAAATACATTCTCTGCATTCCCAAACCTATTTACTGCTTCAATTGCAAACTAGTTAGCTGTTCTTGTTTAAGTTTCACTTTCCGTTCTTTCAGAAGATGTCTACGCTGAACCAAATAGTTCAATTCCTCCTGTTTTTAAAGAGGCATTAAACATTACTGCATTAATTTTCTTGTTAAAGCCTGAATTAAATTATGCCGAGAAAGCTAATAGCGTACGCGCCCCAGTTGCACTAATTGGATTTGCTGAATCTTCCTCCATTACAAATTGGTAATTAGACCCTGTTCTATCTGCTCCAAATAAGGTGTTGCTTCCACAGCTTTGGTTTCATAATAGGAAACGCATAAACGTAAACGAAAATTATCTCTAATCTTTCTGTCAAATCCAGCTTTTAATAATATTGAAGGTGATTTGTGCAATTTGCCATCAGGATTATTTACTGCATAAATATAATCTACACTTCCTTTTATCATGCCATTTGTTACACCAAACATTCCATATAACCCATTTTTCTTCACATTAACATCTCCACCAATTTCAGTTGTAAATTCATCCAAAAGATTTCCTTCAATAAATCGATTATAAATGGCTTGTCCACAATCAATTCTTTGAAAGTGTTCATCGCCTTAGTCAATTTCAAAATGACTTACTTTGTTGGTGGTAATTTTCATTATGTCGCACCAAATCTTTTTTTCAAAAGGTTGCTTATCGAACTAAATATTACCACCATTCACTCATGTTTCGTTGTGGTGTTTAGAAGAAAGGTAGGAGGTAACATTCAAATGGATTCCATCTGCCAATTGAACATCAATAAATATATTGGCTTGTGCTGTTTGAAACCCAGCTATTATCACTTATAACTTATTACCAGCAACTGTTCCACTGTTTGAATAAAAACCTATATCATTTTTTATCTCATTAGGATTTTCATCTTTTAAGTTTTGAAATTGTTGCGTAATTCCTACCCCAAATCTCATCTTCAGTCCATCAAATGTTGCATTATCCTCTTTTTCATCTTCAAACTTGTTAATGCCTGTTTGGTCATAAGGTCTCAAGTTTACAATTTTGGGTTGATGTTGTGCCATCAATGTCATTGGAACGATTCCAAGCAGAACTAAAACTAATATCCTACTTTAATTGGTTGCTGTGTTTTTCATATATTATTATTTTTGTTGTTAAATTAGAAACTATTTCCTTAATGTAAAATCGAATTTGAGTACGATGTCGTTTCCGGTTTTTATTGTACCCATCATAAATGTAGGTGGTTCCATATTAAATTCTTTCATGCTAATATTCTTCTTACCATAAACGGTTATGCTTTTGTCACTATTTATTTTGTAGCAAGCAAGTAATTCTGCTTCTTTGATGATTCCTGCAATACTAAGTTTCCCGGCACACTTAATTAAATTGTCTGCTGTAATTGTTGCAGAAATCAGTTTATAGGATATTGTTTTTACTTTGTCAGTCTTTAATGCCTTGTAAGCGTTTTTATCCATGCCTGTATGCTCGCTTTTTAATGCTTCAGAAGGAACAATAAAGCTTAATGCAGTTAATCCTACAATTTCGCCATTATCATTAAACTTAAACATAGCTTCACATTCCCCTTTTGCAGCTTTCATATCCCAATCGTGTAGGGTTGATGTGCCGCTGACCAACAAATTCATATCATCTTTAGTAGTATACTTTACTTGTGCATTTGTGATAGACATTAATACTAATAACATTAATAAAATAAAGGCACTAAAGGTTAATTGTCTAAATTCTTTTATCTTTTTCATGGCAAACTTTTTTATAAATACTATAATAATGATTTTTTGTGTTTTGAAATCAAGTGCAAATTACATGGGCGTCATAATGGACTAAAGTGATTTTCTTTTGGTTTATATATGATTTCTGATAATAATATATTTAAATCTCTTGTTTATAAGTTATCGAAATATAAAACATTACTATAATATTCATTAAAATTGTGGGTTGTCTTTTTTATTTTGTTTTCCACTCTGTATTGCTGACCGTACTCAATTTTTTATAGCATCACAATAATTGTGATGCCTTTTTTCTTTAATTAAATTCCAAAAATTATTTAATTACTACAAATAAACCCTAAACTATTTGGTTTTTTGTAATGAGAAAAATATTAATAAGACTAAATTTTCTTATGATAATCTATGTCTCGAAGATTTTATCCTTTAGGATAAAGCCATTAGCTCACGTGAAAATACTAACTTAAATTTGAAAACTCTCTTACGTACTAAACATAAAAAAGGCACGCTTTCCTAATTAGAAAGCCTGCCTTTTTTATGTTTTATTACTTAAAATTACAACAAAGTAAAGTCAGTAGTAATTGTTGTATTATATAATTTGCTTATTGGGCAATTTGCTTCTGCATCTTTTACGCTAGCTTCAAAAGTTGCTGAATCAATGCCAGGAACAGTTGCTTTAACAGTTAAATGCGACAAAGTGATAGCGCCATTGTCTAAAGTAATCTCACAATTTGTTTCGATGCTTGTTGGAGTAAAACCAGCAGCTCCCAGCACAAAACTCAATTTCATTGTGAAACATCCTGCGTGTGCAGCTGCTACTAATTCCTCAGGATTAGTTCCTACTCCTTCTGCAAAACGAGAATTGAAAGAATACTGGGTTTGATTTAAAGTGGTGCTTTGGGTAGTTAAATGACCACTACCTTCTTTTCCAGAACCGTTCCATACGGCTGTTGCATTACGTATCATGTTATAAATTTTTTAGTTAATTAAACGCTCGCAAAGTAAATGTTCTTTCTGCGGTTATCTTTACAATTCATTAAAAAAGGTTTGTGAATTTAGAAACATTCATCCACGAGTTTATTATAGGTATTCATGACACCACTTGGCCTGAGTTCACGGCTGTCTTTTTTGGCATTATCAGTGTTCTATATTCCCGAAAAGAAAACATTTTGGTCTATCCTACCGGTATTATTAGTACTATTTTATATACTTGGTTTTGTTTTGTTTGGTGGAATCTATATGCGGAAGGAAGCCTCAATTTCTACTATACTATCATGAGTATCTATGGCTGGTATGCTTGGCGAATGCAGAAGGGTGGAGAAACTTTACCAATAAGTTTCAACACAAAAAAAGATTGGACTATCTGTTCCATATTTCTCATCTTGTCGTGGAGTATATTGTATGTTGTTTTGAAAAAATTTACAAACAGTAACGTTCCTTTTGCAGATTCTTTTGCCTCGGCAACTGCTTATACAGGCATGTGGCAAATGGCTAGAAAGAAAGCGGAGAACTGGTTATGGTGGATATTGACCAACACAATTTCTATTCCCCTATACTTTTATAAAGGTGCTGTATTTACAAGCATTCAATACATTGTTTTCTTAATATTAGCAATAATGGGATGGAAAGAATGGAAAAAGAAACTGAATTATGCAAAAACAAGTTAAAAAGATAGTCATTGTCGGCCCAGAATCTACGGGTAAGAGTACTCTTACGCAGTTGATGGCTATACATTATGGTACAGAATGGTGTGCAGAATATGCCCGAGAATATTTATTGGCAAACGGCACAGACTATTCTTACAATGATTTATTAACCATTGCCAAAGGGCAAATGGCATTAGAGGATAGTAGTGAGTTGTTAGTGGGTAAAGGTCAGATTAAATCTAATATCACACCACTATCTACTGTCAACTCAACAATTACAACTCACCATGCGCCACTTTTGTTCATAGACACCGATATGTATGTGATGAAAGTTTGGTGTGAGTATGTGTTTGGTAAATGTCATCCCTACATAGAGGAACAAATTGCTGAACGGAAGTACGATTTGTATCTTTTATGTAATATTGACTTGCCTTGGGTGAAAGATGAGTTGAGAGAATATCCAGATGAAGCACCACGAAAGGAATTGTATGGCATTTATAAAAACATCCTCCAAAATCAGTCTGTTCCATGGGTAGAGATTAGTGGAAACTATGAAGAAAGGTTGCAAAAGGCAATAGAAGCAGTGAATATATTAACAGGAACTATTAAATAATAGAATTTTTTGTTTTTATAAACTGATTTATTCTACAAATACTGATTAAAATGATTGTTATCCCTCAGCAGTTCAAACGCTAATTTCATGAGGAAAAGCGATAAACTTTTATGCACCCGTTCCAACTCTCAGAAAGTTCTAAACATGCTAGTAGCTTATCCCAAACACGCAGAATATCAAATTGAGTACATTCTTTTGTCCTCTTTCTTCCATTTATTCAACTGAATCACGCTTAAATTCACTTGAGTCAGTCAATGATTCACCTGAGTCAGTCGAAGACTCACTTGAGTCAGACAAAGATTCAGTTGAGCGAGTCGACGTCTCACCTGAGTCAGACAAGGACTCACCTGAGTCGTGGACTGACTCAAGTGAATAAATGACGCTTTTTGATGCTAAAATTGCTAAAGTAAATGATGTATTCATTGACAGTAA
>CANFLL010000039.1 GCA_947447825.1 Chitinophagaceae bacterium
AAATTGTATTAAATCTATGTTTTATAGGCGTTCTGCTTCAAAATGTTCAATCAAATCGTCATGGCATTGCCGTTTATGAGTCAAAAAGGGCAATGAATGACTCATAAACGGCAACCGGAAGGGGTGTTGTTTGCCCTTTTTGGGTCATAAACGGCAAACATTAATGAATCGGTTGCTCCTTTTAACTCATAAATGGCAACCTATCTGGCATAAACGGCAACCATTCTGCCATAAATGGCAACTTTTTTTAAATAAGTGGCAACAAAAGCCAAACTCTCTTCTCCTTTCCTTACAATCACTTTGGGGTATTAAATCTTTCAAATGATTTTATATTGAAATTAAATCTAACTAGTCACCTTAAAGTAATCTCCACTTTTTTTCTCACCTTCTTTGCGTCTTTTATTTGCCGCTTTTTTTCCTTCCATACCTTTCCCTTAGCATTTTTTTCGCATAATACCTTAGCGGACTTTGCTGTTAAATTATATTCCATAGTTACAATAAAAAAAAGTGGCGTTTATTTTAATTCAACCACTTAGTAAAAGAAGGTTGTTGAACAGGCTAGTAAGTTTACTGGGCAGTAAAAGAAGGTAGTTGAATAGGCTAGTAAATTTACTAGGTAGTAAAAGAAGGTAGTTGAACAGGCTAGTAAACTAAGGAGAACTATCAAACAGATTATTTACACTCGTATTTCTGAAAAAATGTTTTATAGTTACATATTGCCAATATAATTCTAGTACTCTGATACCTCCTGCAATGTCTTGTTACCTGTTATTCATTACTTTTAATTTCCTTAATTAATAGACTATGGATTCCAATTTCTCGATGACTTGGTTGATACAATGATACATTCAACAATTTATTGAGTTCTTTTATTTGGAACAATGGTATATGCCATTATATGATTGATATTTGCCCATAATGGTTGAATATCTTCTTTTTAGCAAGTTTTTTTTTACATTTATCAAAAAAAGTAAGAAGACTGAATTAATTTATATATTTTCAACCTTTATTAGTTTTTGGATGTAAAGGGGAATTGTTAAAGTATAATAAACTTGACGATGTTTTGTCGGTTAAGTCCTTTATTCGTTCAGTTTAAATCAAAGCTTAAAGTTTTGTGTTTTGCTTTATACTGATAATTGACTTCTTGTTTAAAAATGTGTTATTAAAATATTATGGGTAATTTACCGACGCCATCAAATGAAAAAAAACGTTTAGAAGCGTTAAAAGACTATAACATACTTGATTCTTTGCCAGAAGAACAGTTTGATAGGCTTACTGAATTGGCTTCAGTGATATGTAATGTTCCGATAGCCTTGGTAAGTTTAATAGATGAAAATAGACAATGGTTTAAATCTAAAATAGGGTTGACAGCATCCGAAACACCACGAAATATTTCTTTTTGTCAATATGCGGTTGCCCAACAAACTGTCTTTGAAGTGGAAGACACACTAGAAGATAAACGTTTTGTTGACAATCCTCTTGTTACTGGTTCTCCAAATATGCGTTTTTACACAGGGCATCCATTAATTGATCCAGACGGTTATGCGCTTGGAACGTTGTGTGTGATTGATACTGCGCCCAAAAAGTTATCCAAAGAACAACTAAGAGCATTAGATATATTGGCACAGGAAACGGTGATGCAAATTGTGAACAGAAAGGAGAAAAATGAACTGGAGAATTATAAAAGGCTTTTTGATTTATCTAATGATTTAATATGTGTAATTGACTCTGATGGTCTTCTTCAGAAAGTAAATCCAACTTTTAGAAAAGTATTGGGATGGATTGATGAAGACATATTAAGTAAACTATTCTTCGATTTTATTCATCCTGATGATGCAAAAGCAAGTGGGAATGACTTGAGTAAGTTTGTAGAAAAGGGGGCTCCAATTCATACTATCAGTAGGTTTAGAGCTAAAGACAATTCATACAAGATACTTCAATGGAGTGCCACAAAAGATACTGTTACGGGGGATGTTTATGCCACAGCACACGATATTAGCAAAATGCGTGAGGCTGACAGACGACTTCGATTGAGCGAAGAAAGATGGAAGTTCGCCCTTGAAAATTCTGGTGATGGACTATGGGATTGGAATGCCGCTTCTGGAAAAGTGTTCTTTTCGGATAAATGGAAAGCAGTGATTGGTTATGAGCCTAATGAAATTGCGGATTCTTTTGAAGAATGGGAGTCGAGGGTGCATCCAGATGATTTAAAGGTTTGTTTTGATGAATTGAATAAACATTTTGGAGGCGAAACTCCTCTTTATTCGGTTGAATTTAGAATGAAATGTAAGGACGGAAGTTATAAATGGATTTTAACGAGAGGTAAGGTTATTGAATGGTCTAACAATAAAAAACCATTAAGGGTAATTGGAACTCACACGGATCTTACTGATCGAAAATGTGCTGAACAATTAATAATTAAAGCAAAAGAGCAAGCAGAAGCGGCAAATATTGCTAAATCGGACTTCTTGGCAAATATGAGCCATGAAATAAGAACCCCTCTAAATGGAGTTATTGGGTTTACAGATCTTTTGCTTCGAACCAATTTGGATACCACCCAGTCTCAATACATGTCTGCGGTTTATCAGTCTGCCAATTCTTTATTAGACATCATAAATGATATTCTAGATTTTTCTAAGATAGAAGCTGGTAAACTGGAATTAGATATAGACAAAAGTGACTTGTTAGAAATAGGCAATCAAGTAGCAGATGTGATAACTTATCAAGCACATCAAAAGAGCTTAGAGGTATTGCTAAACATTGCTCCTAATGTTCCTAGGTTTATATGGGCTGATTCTATCCGATTAAGACAAGTTTTGGTTAATTTGCTAGGAAATGCGGTGAAGTTTACTCAACAAGGTGAGATTGAATTAAAAGTACAGGTACTACCTGCTGGATTAAATCCTGAACAAACAAACTTTCGCTTTTCTGTTAGAGATACAGGTATTGGGATATTGCCGAAGAACATGCAACGCATTTTCGATGCTTTTTCGCAGGAAGACTCTTCTACTACAAGAAAATATGGGGGAACTGGACTTGGGTTAACCATTTCAAATAAGCTTCTTGCTTTAATGGATAGCCGTTTGCAAGTAACAAGTGAAGTTGGGAAAGGAAGTGTTTTTTTCTTTGACATATCCTTCAAAACATTAGAAGGAGAAGCTGTGACTTCTGATAATTTAGAGGGAATAAAAAAGATTTTGATCGTAGATGATAATGCTAACAATCGATTGATTCTGAAAGATATGTTGGCAATGAAAGACATTTTGACCGAAGAGGCAGAAAGTGGCATAATCGCATTGGAGAAAATTAGAAGTGGCAAAAAATATGATGTTGTATTGATGGACTTTCACATGCCTGAAATGGATGGAATTGAAACAATAAGGAACATCAGACAAAATATAGATATTCATGCAACAGAGCAACCAATAATCTTGTTGTACAGTTCGTCGGATGATGAGAGTATTAACATAGCTTGTAAGGAATTGGATGTTCAACAAAGGTTGGTTAAGCCAATAAAGATTAAGCAACTTTTTGACTCTCTCTCTCGCGTTAATAGTAAGAGCGCAGTTGAAGAAGCTGTTGTGTTGAAAGAAGAAACTGATAAAGATTGGCTTAAAAAGATTCCAACAAAAATAAAGGTGTTAATAGCAGAAGACAATGTGGTAAATATGTTTTTGGCAACGACCATTATTGGAGGGCTACTTCCCGATGTTCAGTTAATTGAAGCTACTAATGGTAAAGAAGCTCTTGAATTATTTAAATCCGAGAAACCAGATATTGTGTTTATTGATGTTCAAATGCCTGATATGAATGGTTATGAGGCAACTGCTGCCATCAGGAATATAGAAACAAATTCAAGAACACCCATCATTGCACTAACCGCTGGCATTGTGAAAGGAGAAAAGGAGAAGTGTCTTCAAGCAGGTATGGATGACTATATTAGTAAGCCTGTTGTAAAAGACGCTATTGAAAACGCGCTTCGTTACTGGCTAGTCTATAACAAGGATTATAACGATCACTTACAAAAAGAAAATCAGGTGGAAGATAATTTGGTTCATTTTGACGTTGAAAAGCTAAAAGCTCGTCTTAGTAACAAAGAGGCTTTTTATGTTCAATTTCTTGCTTTAATAAGAAAGAACGTTGATCAGCCAACCACTGATATGCTCAATGATATGAAAGAATCGTTAGCCTCAGAAAATTTGGTCAACCTACGAACAGTGGCACATAAAATGAAAGGAACTGCCCTTTCAGCTTGCTTTGATCAGCTTGCAGATTTACTGAAAGAGGTAGAAAAATATACTGATTTCAATAAGGAAAAATTGACTGTTCTTCTCGATAAAATAATTGCCGAGATTGAATATTTAAGACAATACTTGGCACAAATGAACAATTAGGATCGGTTTTCTGAGGCCATTTTCAAATTGGGAATGCCAAAAAAATGGATTCAAAAGTTAGATTGAGTAGAACAAAAGGTTGTTCTACTCAATTTTTTAGAAATTATTTCTTTATTTTATTCAATGCAGTCTAGAATTTGACAGAATACTGTATAAACCAAAATGGATTATTACAAATAAGTTTAACACAAACAACATATCAATAAAAATCCTCAGATCATAAATTACTTGGAACAATATTCATGTTATAAAATAGGAAAGCCCATTTGTCTGTAGCCCCATCAATAATTTGTTGCGTACTCATGCCAGCACCATGACCTGCTTTTGTTTCTATGCGTATCAACACTGGATTACCTCCTGAATGAACCTCTTGCAAAGTGGCTGCAAACTTAAAAGAATGTGCAGGAACCACTCTGTCATCATGGTCTGCGGTGGTAATCATCGTTGCAGGATAATTAGTTCCAGTCTTTAAATTATGAAGTGGAGAATAGTTGTATAGGTAGTCAAACATTTCCTTGCCATCCTCTGATGTGCCGTAATCATAGGCCCATCCAGCTCCTGAAGTAAACTTATGATACCGCAACATATCAAGCACTCCCACTGCTGGCAATGCCACTTTGCAAAGGTTAGGTCGCTGTGTCATGGTTGCACCAACCAATAAACCACCATTAGAGCCTCCAGAAATTGCTAAATAATCAGGAGAAGTATATCTATGTTCAAATAAGAATTCTGCTGCGGTAATAAAGTCATCAAACACATTTTGCTTATTCGTTTTCGTTCCTGCAAAATGCCATTCTTTGCCATATTCGCCTCCACCTCTTAGGTTTGGTACTGCATATACCCCACCGTTTTCTAGAAACACAATGTTTGCAGTGCTGAAGGATGGCGTAAGGCTAACACCAAATCCGCCATATCCATATAATATGGTAGGGTTCTTTCCATTTAACTTCAAGCTTTTTTTATGAGTAATAATCATCGGTATTTTAGTGCCATCCTTAGATGGATAAAATACTTGTCTAGATTCAAATTCATCTGGATTAAACTTAATTGCCAACTTTTTAAATAGCTCAACATTTCCATTTTGAACATTGAGTTTATAGATAGTAGTAGGCTGTGTATAAGATGTAAAAGAAAAATAAACTTCTTTGTCGAGCGACTTGCCGCCAAAGCCAATAGCTGTACCCACACTTGGTAACTCAATCTCTCTTATCCTATTTCCTTTAAAATCATATTGCAACACCATCGATATTGCATCTTTCAAATAGCTACAAAATAAGTATCTTCCACCAGTATTTACTTCCAAAACGTTTTTCGTTTCTGGAATAATAGCTTTCCAGTTTTCCATCTGTGGGGCATCAATTGGAGCGATAACTACCTTTTTATTGGGTGCATCTTTATCTGTAACTAGATAAAAGTATTCGTCATCGACATCCAAAATAACTGTTGAATATTGCATATTATCAACCACCGTTGTGATTGGTGCGTTTGAGATAGTAATATCTTGCACATATAATTCGTTGCCGTAAGTGGAATTGGCAGCAGAAATAATAAGCCATTTGCCATTCTCTGTAATTAAGCCACCAACATATCTTCTTGGTAAAGTGTCCCCTCCAAATATGAGTTTATCTTTACTTTGAGGTGTACCCAATTGGTGATAATACAACTTATGTTCTTGTGTTTTGCCGGATTGTTGACTGCCTTCTATTGGTTTATCATAGCTACTGTAATAGAAGCCCTCGTTGCCTTTCCAAGCGATACTACTAAATTTTACGTCTATTATTGGGAAACCCACTATATTTTTTGTACTAGTATCAATCACTATCACCTTACGCCAATCTGAACCACTTTCCGATAGTTGATAGGCCGCTAATGAACCATCTTTCGAAAAATTAATGCCAGCTAATGAGGTTGTTCCATTCTTTGAAAAAGTATTAGGGTCTAAGAATACATCTGGTGTTTCATCATTGAGTTGCCTAAACAAAACTGATTGATTCTGCAAGCCAGTATTCTTGAAAAAGTAGGTGAACTTCCCTTCCTTAGAGGGAGCAGAATAGCGTTCATAATTCCATAAAGATTTTAGCCTAGCACGAATATTTTCTCTAAAAGAAATCTGACTAAGATATTGATGAGTGACTCTGTTTTCCGCAATAATCCACGCTTTTGTTTCCTCGGAAGTGTCATCTTCAAGCCAGCGATACGGATCTCTTATAGTCGTTCCAAAAAATACATCGTTCACCATATCGTCTATCCTTGTTTCAGGATATTTTAATTTCATATTGTTTCTTATTTTACTAAGGAAGGTTTCGCTTTAAGCGATACCCTCCTTAATCTTAACCCTATCACATTATTCTAACCACTGAATACTCACCTTTCAACATTTATTAAGCCAGCCCCACACTTACTTCCACATCTAGATTGTTGAGTAGAAACTCTGCCATATCATCATTCATACTAAAACCTTTCTCGCTAGAGAAGAGACTCACTTTCAAATCCTCCTCTGGCTCATAGACATTAAAGCGTAGTGATGATTTTCCAGGATGTTTCTTAATATTTAACGTAATAAAGTCAACAAAGTCCTTTGATATTGCCGCTGGTTTAATATTTATCTCCACACTCTTAGTCATTGTTTGTTTCGCAGTTTCCAAGAGTGTCATGGTGCTAATTTTAAATTCATAAGCTGCCCCTTCTTTCCAAGGTGCTTTAAAAGTCCCGGTTGCCAATACACTTCTGCCAAGATCTAAGTATTGTTTGTAACGTTGGTAGTCTTCTCCAAACAAAGCCAACTCAGTTTTTCCAGTGTAATCTTCTATCGATAGTATGCCAAAGTTTTTACCTGTCTTGGTTGTTCTGTGTTGTGCGCCAGATACTAGACCAGCTAACTTAAAGTTCTTCCCTGCATTGTTCTGAGATAGTGTAATGCTTTCCTTTATTTCATTGAAGTCTGCCAAAGACATAATGCCGTAATGCCTCAATTCAAAACGATAATTATCTAGTGGATGCCCACTCATAAACATGCCTGTTACTTCCTTTTCATGATCCAGCTTTTCTGTGAGATTCCATTCTTCGCAAGGAGCAATCTTGGGTTTTGGTACATCCATCGCTGTAGGTAAGTCGCCAAACAAGCTACTTCCTGTGGTTGCTTCTGCAGACAGTTTTGATTGACCATAGTTAATTATCTTTTCTAACCCATTTACTCTTTCTCCATCTACTATATAAAAGTATTGAGCACGGTGCAGTTCAGGAAAACAATCGAATGCACCACTGTATGCAAATGTTTCTATCGATTTCTTATTAACACTTTTTCCTACCACTCGTTCGCTAAACTCAAAAACATCCTTATACAGTCCATTATTTTTACGTTCACTTATTAGATAATCCACTGCTGCATCACCAGCCCCCTTCAATCCCCCCAACCCAAACCGTATCTGTCCTTTACTATTCACTGCAAAGCCTTTCAATGATTCATTTACGTCAGGCCCTAATACCTTAATGCCCATACGTTTACATTCTTCCATAAAAAAAGTAATCTTATCAATACTTCCAGCGTGGTTAAGTACGGCAGCCATATATTCACTAGGATAATGAGCTTTTAAATACCCAGTTTGATACGCAACAAAAGCATAGCAGGTACTGTGCGATTTGTTGAAGGCGTACTGTGCAAATGCCTCCCAATCCGTCCATATTTTTTCTAGCTTATCTGCTGGATGCCCTTTTGAAGTTGCCCCATCTATAAACTGCTTCTTCATTTTATCAAGTACCGAAATCTGCTTCTTACCCATTGCCTTTCGCAATACGTCGGCGTCCCCTTTGGTAAAACCTGCTAGCTTTTGCGATAGCAACATCACCTGTTCCTGATACACCGTAATACCATAAGTCTCCTTTAGGTATTCTTCCATATCATCTACATCGTAGGTTATCTCTTCCTTACCATGCTTTCTCAGAATAAACTTAGGAATATAGGCAATAGGGCCTGGGCGATAAAGGGCGTTCATCGCAATCAAATCCGCAAACTTATCTGGCTTTAGTTCGCGCAAGTACTTCTGCATACCCACACTTTCAAACTGGAATGTGGCATTGGTTTCACCTTTTTGATATAATTGAAAAGTGGCTTCATCATCCAATGGAACATCATCAATCACAATGTCAACACCATGATTTTGTTTTATCAATTCCAAAGCCGTCTTTAGTATAGATAAGGTTTTCAATCCCAAAAAGTCCATCTTAATTACGCCGGCTTCCTCAATGCTGTTCCCTTCTATCTGTGTAAGCCAAAGTTCCGATTCTTTAGAAGTAGCAACTGGAATAAGGTCTGTCAAATCTTGCGGGGCAATGATAATACCTGCCGCATGTATGCCTGTGTTTCGCACACTTCCTTCCAGTCTTTCAGCCTCATGCAATACTTGCGACCTAATATCAGTCCCTTTATAAATCTCCCTTAGTTGTCGTACATTCTCAAGGTCTTCTGGTTGCAGACCTTCTTTTTCCTCCAAGCTTTTCTCGCCATCTTTCTTGGTTAATGGAGCTTGCAATACCCTGCCCAAGTCGGTACCTGGTTTATCAGGAACCATCTTTGTCAGGGCGCGGCTTTCTGCCAACGGCAAATCCATCACTCGCGCCACATCGGCAATACTACTCTTGGCAGCCATCGTGCCATAAGTAATAATCTGTGCCACCTGCGACTTACCATACTTCTGTACCACATAGTCCATTACTCTTTGCCTGCCTTCATCGTCAAAGTCAGTATCAATATCTGGCATCGATTTACGGTCAGGATTCAAGAAACGCTCAAATAGTAAGTTATATTTAATGGGATCAATATTGGTTATCCCAGTACAATAAGCCACCACACTCCCCGCTGCAGAACCACGTCCAGGACCAATAAATACACCCATATCCCTACCAGCTTTGATAAAGTCGCTTACAATAAGGAAGTAACCTGCAAACCCCATGAACTTGATGGTAGAAAGTTCAAAGTCGATTCTTTCTTGCGCCTCACTGCTTATTTCGTGGTAACGTTCCTTAGCTCCTTCATAAGTAAGGTGTTTAAGGTATTCCCACTGATTAAGCGTATCGCTTTCATGAACCTTGAAAGATTCTGGTATCGGGAAGTTGGGCAATAGGATGTCCTTCTTAAGGTTTAGCGTTTCTACCTTATCAACAATCATATTGGTATTGTCAATACTTTCCGGTATATCACTAAACAACTTCTTCATTTCGTCGGGCGACTTGAAATAAAACTGGTCATTAGGAAACTTAAATCGGCGGTTCTTTATGAGCGTATCATCATTAACAAAGTCGTCAAATCCCGGTGTAGCTTGCTTTTCTCCAGTATTGATACATAATAATATATCGTGTGCATTATAATCATCCTGATTGGTATAGTGGCTATCATTGGTAGCAATAACAGGCACATTATGTTTCTTAGCAAACTTTAATAGTGTTTGGTTTATAATCTCCTGCTCCTTTATTTCATGGCGTTGAATCTCTATATAATAATCTTCTCCAAACAAATCGAGCCACCATTTAAACTCCTTTTCAGCAGCTTCCTCATCCTTATGCAAGATGGTTTGCGGCACATAAGCCCCAATGCAACAGGTGGTGGCAATCAATCCTTCATGATATTTAAGTATCAGTTCCTTATCTATACGCGGATATTTGCTATACATTCCCTCAATATAACCTAGTGAAGTAAGCTTTATTAGGTTTTGATAACCTTGTTTATTCTTTGCCAGTAAAACTTGGTGATAGCGATGGTCTTTCTCACCTTTGGTAAATGCTTTTGCATGTCTATTCTCCACCACATAAAACTCGCAGCCAACTATTGGTTTTATTTTAGGAGCTAGTATATCCTTCCCATTTTCATCCTTACCAATCACTTTGGTATCCTTCCATGCTTGCGCCACAAACTCGAAAGCCCCAAACATATTACCATGATCAGTTATTGCAATGGCAGGCATATCGTACTTGCCAGCTTTTTTGTATAAGTCCTTTATGTTAGCCGCACCATCCAAAAGAGAGTACTGCGTATGCACATGAAGATGAGAAAATTGACACATAATCTTTTAGTTATGAGTTATGAGGTATGAATGATTAGTTATTAAGCAACTTATAGATTTAACTTATAGCTCATCATTCATAACTTATTACTATGAGGTGAGCGTTCGAAGGTCGTTTAAAAATGATAGAAAGAGAAAGGGTTTTATCCACAAAAAACTAAGGCGACTTGAATTTTTACAATTGTCCCAACATTTTTTACACCAGTTAATTTCTAAAGAAATCCATTGCTCATAACAGTATTGATATTTGATTTGGTTCGTCTGTTTCAAAGTCGTAAGGCTACTTTTATCAAACCCAACTTTTGCTATAGAACTCTACTGGAAGTCTTAATTACTTCAAATATAAATATTTGATTGATTTATTCAACTTCAACAGAATTTATTATGTCTTCAGTCAAAAAATCTGCTCAAATACCTGTCTTTATTTTATTTGAAACTTTTGTAAAAAGTCTATTGCATAATTTGGGTTAAAGGGATATTATCTTTCTAATATAACTGTTACTTAGACATTACCCTAACAGGTGCGTTGTATTGTTCTATGCCTTGCTCATTACCTGCAGAAACCCAAAAAAAGCTGGTTGTTTCTGTAATTAGCCCCGAAATAGATACTTTGGATGTTGTTCAAGGTTCGCTTTCGATTATCCTATTAGTTAACCCATCTGCACTTTTTTGAATCTAGAAATACCTTTTCCTTTCTACAGACTTCCATTTAGTTTAACATCTAATGGAAAGATGCCTGTAATCCCTCTAAACTAACCACTTGAGGCATTTTACCTAAACTTTTCAGAGGCTTCTTTAAGGCTAGTGAGGTGCTTTCTATTTTTTTTTGGTCGCCACCACTTGCAATGGTTACATAATCAACGAATGAGTTCATCAATTCTAAAACGTATTTGTTTGGTGCTTTTTTGATGGATGTGGCCGAAGTGCCTCCATTTTTCGATGCCAATTCATCGTTTTTTAGTTTGGTCTACCGCAGATGTAATGCCAGCCAAATAGGGTGTAAAATTCAAATAAACGGAATTGCCTGTTGTAGATATTACTTTTTGTCTTATTCTCAAAATTCTTACGATTACTGATAATCTACTAAAATGTAATGCTGGCTTTGCCATGACTGTAGGTTTTAAATGGTAAAAATTTAATAATTACTTGTGATGTTGTGCAAGTTCTAGTATGCCATTTTTACGTGTAATATAGGTTAATATTCAGCAGCTTTACCACTAAGGTTACAAATTAAAACACAAAATACAAAAGATACGTTGTACACCAATGATACTTTAAACCAAATATGCCAAATCCTAGAGCTCTTGGTGAAATCCTTAGTGTGTCTTCATGTAATAATACTACTGAGTAGTAACGAATAGGAGAAGGAAGAAACACGGTTATGCATAAAACCACTGGCAAGAATTATTTAAATAAATTTATAGAATATTAAGTTTTCTTTTCGATGTTAATGTTCGCTATTTTGTTTGTTATTTCATAAATAATTAAATTCACTTGTTTATTTCCAAATAGTTGATAATCATTCTAATTGTATTCCTAAAAAATTGATTTTTTCATTCAATTAAAGACGAACATTGTGTAAGTGGTTAAACGAATAACTAATCAATATAAAATCTGTTTACATAACTAGATAAGAGATAAAATAAATGCTGCCTACTTGTTAGAATGTATTGAATTGTGTAATCACATTGCTGTAATGTTCTTGTGTTTTTCTTGTAGGTTATTTCTTAATTCTGCATTGTTATCCCTAAACGTCCAATTTGCACCATAATTAGTTGTTTTACTGTCACCTTTTACTAGCTTGCTTGATTTAGCTCCTTTACTTTTTACGTTAGCTGGGTTAAAATTGTAAATTACTTCCCTTGTGGCAGACAATTCTCCGTTTTGGTTAATTTTTACTAGCAACATGTAAAAGTAGAAATTCAACATAAGAACATTGAAGCAATGTTGTTACACAATCCGCCAATAAATAGTACTAATTGCCA
The DNA here is from genome assembly GCA_947447825.1 of Chitinophagaceae bacterium. Taxonomy (GTDB): domain Bacteria; phylum Bacteroidota; class Bacteroidia; order Chitinophagales; family Chitinophagaceae; genus Parasediminibacterium. The sequence goes on from CANFLL010000039.1 coordinate 12,436, forward strand.
AAAATTAATTGCAATACATGCAATGAATGATATGTTCAAAGCCATTATAATTCGTTTACAAAACTAAATAGTACAGTAAGCTACTACTTTGTTCCATTTAGTGAAATATGCTTTTTACTTTTTGGTGATAGTAATTACAAAAGTAACATAAGAAGCTACTTTTAAAGGGTTTAGTTACCACTCAAGAGCTCTTCTAATTAGTTCACAAGTATAAACAAATGACACAAATTTTAGCATTTGGTTTTACATCTCATAATAAATAATCGTACACAATCCTTGAATTCTTGGTGAAAACCTTAGTTCTTTATGGTTAAATAAATCTAAATAGTTACCAAATAACTAAACCTATTGAGCCTTCACTAGAGCTATATCATCTACATAACAAAATGAGTTAGCATTTCCTTCTACATCAAATCCAATTTCAACTTTACCATCCTTAACCTCAATGTTGATAAGTTTAATCTCTTTCCATGTATCATTTTCATTATTGAAGTTAAAAGCAGTTCTAACTCCTTTGCTTATTGCATACATTTCTAGTTGGTTGAAGCCTATTCCGTTCTTAACTTTTGCCGTAAGGGCATAGTTGCCATCTTCCAATTTAACAAAATTAGAAGAGGAAATAACCTGAAATATATTACGCTTAAAGTTGATTCGATCACTTATTGCTAAACTCTTTTCTCCTATAACGTTGTTTCTTTCTGTTGTATTATTGAAATGATTTAAAACGGGAGAACTAGACGTATCAAAACTTATACTATTGCCTTCAATCACTTTTGTAACCCAACCTGTTAGTTGCAATTGCTTGGGTTTAAATTGCATCGGCACAATACGCCTGTCTGCTTCAAAACTTCCATTGCTCACATAATTATTATCATTAGCCACTCTCCATTCGCCGGTTTCGCTATTAATGTCCCAAGAATTAATTGAATTGAAATAAGGTATTGCACCATCAAATGAAAGGGGAACCCATTGGTTATATCCCAAACCATTACCTGCAAAATCAGCCCACCTATCCCCACAATACACTATTGTTTCTTGCTTACTACCTTTCACCGAAACAAAGAATCCTGTTTGAGTAATGTGCGCATAATCGGCTGAACTTCCATTCATAACTAGCATGTTTCTTTCTGGTCTATATGGCCCTCGGATGTTGTTTGAAACTAGATAATAGGGGAGGGAGGCGTCCCATCCATAAATATTAGACGCACACATGTAGTATTTTCCTCCATATTTAAACATGCAATTCCCTTCTCTGCTTTCGCCTTTAAAAACCTGTGTACAATCCAATAAGTTTGCCAAGCCATCCTTAACACCAATCTCCGAAACATACAATTTGTTTCTGCCCTTGCCATAGGAATAAATCAGGTATGACTTTCCATTTTCTTCATCATTAAACACGGTTTGATCTCCAGTATTGTCTGTACCAATAAATCCTTTCATGCTGATATGTTGATGCCAAACAAAAGGTTCAGTTGGAGTATTAGATACAGCGAAAAGTACTCCTTTGCCATGCTGAACAATCAATACGTATTTGTTTAGCTCTTTTAAATAGGCAACACCCAATCGACCGACCCAAGTTTTTGTTCCTCCATTTTTCATTAGCTCTTCAGGCGTAAGTACATCACCTTCAAAATTCCAGTTGACTAAATCGGTGGAACTGTAACAGGTAACAGATTGGAACGTTGCACTTTTAATGCTTGCGGTTGGATTATCTCTGTAAATGTCAGCTTCTTTATAATGTACGCCATACCAATAATATTTTTGTAAGCCAGTAACTGGGTCTAGGAATTTAAAGATGCCACCACCTTGGCTGAAAATTGGCTGTCCATTTTGGGTGTTCCAAAACACATCATTGTGAATATTGCGAAATTGGGCGTTGGCTGAGAACACAATTAAATTAATAAAAAAGTTAACTAGGAAGGGGCTTAAAAAGCGAATAAGTTGTTTTTGCACTGAATGGAGAATGATGATATTTAATAAATGTATAAATACTTTTCGATTTACCATCGACTCTAAGCTCATTTGTTCGTTTAATTTCTTTAAAGATTTCAATTGAAATTCGTTATTGTGAAGGTGATAGTTGACTCTAAGATTGAGTTCTTAATTCTACTTTGACAGATTAGATTTTATAATGTTCGTGTGTAATATTTTGAAGTTAAGCATTAGTTTTTTATTAAAATCTTTATTTCAACAGGCAAATCCGTGTGTTGTAAGAACAAAATATTGAGGTTGTGTACACTTGTGAAAATTGATCTGAGCGAAAGTAATGATTAATTCCCTTGATTTCAAATGAATGAAGCTTCTCTCATTTCGCAAACCAAATTCTGCTGAGTATATTCTATAAAACCCTTTACTGTCAATGAATACATCATTTTATTTAGCAATTTTAGTAACAAAAAGCGTCATTAACTCACTTGAGTCAGTCCACGACTCAAGTGAGTCCTTGGCTGACTCAGGTGAGTCGTCGACTCACTCAGGTGAATCTTTTTCTGACTCAGGTGAGTCGTGGACAGACTCAGGTGAATATAAGCGTGACTCAGATGAATAAATGGAAGAAAGAGGACAAAAGAATGTACTCACTTTGATATTCTGCGTGTTTGGGATAAGCTTCTAGAAAGTTTAGAACATTCTGAGAGTTGGAACAGAAGCATAAAAATTTATCGAATTTCCTCATGAAATTAGCGGTATAGTTCCTGAGGGATAAAAATCGTTTTAATCTGTCAAAGTAGAATTAAGATCCCTCTTTTTTATATTATAGAGGCTTTGGATCGAAAAAGTCTATTTGTTGGATAAGCTAAAAACTTTTTTGAACTCAATTAAAGATGAAGCGTATTGTTTTAGCATTTACATTTGCACCTGAGTTAGTTGCGGCGATGGCGAAATTGGTAGACGCACTACCTTGAGGTGGTAGCGCCTTTTACCGGGCATGGGAGTTCGAATCTCCTTTGCCGCACATCTTAAACCCGAAAGTATTTTCGGGTTTTTTTATTGATTCTTTTTAAGGAAGCTTTTATTGGGCTCAGGAACTTTTAACCAAAAAATACTGGAGGAAAGCGGAATAGTAAATTCAGGCATTGTAATTAATCATTAAACAAAGCATTTATGGGGCAGGTTGTGCAGGCGGAAGATTGGGTTTATAAATATGCCGACATTCTTTTTAACTACACACTTGCTCGTGTGCAAGATAGGGGTGTTGCGGAAGATTTGGTGCAAGACACTTTTTTAAGTGCTTGGAGGGCTAAAGATTCCTACAATGCAGATGCTTCAGAAAAAACATGGCTCTTTGCAATATGTAAAAATAAAATAATTGACCATTTTCGTAAAAAGAGTTCTAGCAAAGAGCAATATGCTGCATTTGACTCTGCCAATAATTTTTTTGATGAAAATGAACATTGGACTAAACAAGATCAGCCAAACGATTGGGGAATAAGTAGTGTAAGTATTGTTGAAAATAAAGAATTTTATAAGATATTAGATTATTGTAAGAAAAAACTTCAAGAAATGCAACACAATGTTTTTGTGATGAAATATATTGAAGACTTGGATGCAGAAGAAATTTGTAAGGTTCTTAACATTTCATCGTCTAACTACTGGGTCATAATTCACAGAGCAAAATTGCAATTGAGGAAATGTATTGAACAAAATTGGTTGAATAGTTAAATTGATAGAATGAGATTACTAAATATAAGTTGTAAAAAAGCAACATATCTTGTGTCAAAAAAAGAGCAAAAAAGGATTAATTTATTCGATAGAATAAAGTTGCGTATTCATCTGTCTATTTGTGTTCTTTGCAGAAGATTTGAAAAACAAAGCAATCTAATCATTAAAAATGTGACGCTTACTTCTGCTGATGAAAAATTATCTGATGAAGCAAAAGACAGAATCATAGAAAGTCTTAGAAATGTTCCATAGAATATTGTTAGTTGAAAGTAAAGAAAAAAGAAAGCTTTACTATATGCAAAACTTTCTTCATTATGTCCGTTAAAACGATAGTTGAGTGATAATAATGAGATCGATTTAGATTTAAGTTTTAGTTTAGTCTTTTAATGAAACATCTCCTTCTTTTATGTTGAACCGCATTAAAACCTTCCCACATTGATTGAACCTTCGTATTATCCTCCAATTCATGATTCGTTTCTACTATCTCAATTCCACTTTTGATATATGATTCATACGTTTCTTTCATCAACATGGCGTTAACGCCCTTACCTTGTAAATCTTTTCTAATAGCCACCATTAACAAGTCGGCCATATTGTTCTTTTTCATGGCGTTTAAAATTGAGATAAACCCAAATGGCAGCAGCTTCCCTTTGTTTTTTTGTAAAGCTTTAGATAATGATGGCATCGTTATGCCAAAAGCAGCTAATTTACCTTCACTATCTACAATAATGGTGACAAACTCTACCTTCATAAACGAGAAATACATTTTTGTGTAATACTCCATTTGTTTTTTTGTTAAAGGTGTTACACCATAAAGATGAGCGTAGGAATCATTGATTAATTCAAATATAGCTGTTGCATAAGGCAATATATCTTTGGCTTTTTTTGCAATAATACGCTTAAGATGCAAACGACGCTCAACAATAGAAGCAAGTTTAATAATTCTTTCTGGAACTTGCTTGTCTAAAGTAATTTTATATTCAACCCAATCTGTGTCTTTACAGTAACCAAGTTTTTCAAAATGTTTAGCATAATATGGATAATTGTAAATTGAGGCCAGTGTTCCCAATTGATCAAAGCCCTCAATTAATGTTCCTTCATGGTCTAAATCTGTGAAACCAAGAGGGCCATGAATAGCTTCTAATCCCTTTTCTTTAGCCCAAATCTGGACATGTTCCAATAACAGTCTGCTTATTTCTTCATCATCTTCAAAATCAATCCAACCAAATCGGATGTACTTATTTTTCCATTTGTCAATATAAGCATGATTAATTATCCCAGCCACACGCCCCACAACTTTATTGTCTTTATAAGCTAACCAATAACGGGCTTCGCAATAATCGAAAGCAGGATTCTTTTTTTTATTGAGTGTTGCCGCTTCATCAAAACTTAAAGGAGGAACGTAATAAGGATGTTTTTTATATAAAGTGTCTGTGAAATGTATGAATGCTTTCATTTCGGCATTTGAAACAACCTCTTTAATCTTAATTCTCATGTGTTTAACGTTTTTTATTGTTGAATGTGTATAATTCAAATTGATAGTTGTAAAGACCAAGTTAATGATGCTTAGTTAAATTTATAAATTTGCTTCAAATTACTCAATCTGTATTTATTGTTTTTTTTTCAATATTTTTCTATTTTTTCGTTTTAAATTTATTCAAAATCAAATATTTTAATAATTCAAAAATTAATTAGAATGCTGCTATTATAGTTGTGGAAAATTGCTGGCACTAAATAATATTTAGCTTTTTTGATAAAGTATATATTTTACTGATGGCTTTATCAATTTGCTCTTTTGTATGTGTAGCCATTAAACTAAATCTAATTAATGTATCCTCTTTTGAAACTGCAGGCGAAGTAACTGGGTTAACAAATACACCTTCATCAAGTAGCATCTTTGATAATTGAAATGTTTTTAAGTCGTCACGTATGTAAATAGGAATTATTGGGGTACAAGAAACGCCGGTATCAAATCCTAATTGATGTAAACTTTTTAATGTGTAGTTAGTAAGATTCCACAAATTATCAATTCTTTCAGGTTCTCTTTTAATTATTTTTAGTGCCGCTAATACGCTTGCAGTGGAAGCTGGCGAAATGCTTGCACTAAAAATTAATGTACGTGCATGATGCTTTAAATAATCAATTACTGAATTGTTGGCAGCAATAAAACCACCAATAGAAGCTAATGATTTACTGAATGTACCCATAATTAAGTCAACTTCATTTGTTAGTCCAAAATGACTAGCTGTTCCTGCACCGTTCTGACCAATAACGCCTATAGAGTGGGCATCATCCATCATTATACTTGCATCATATTCTTTAGCTAATTCCACCATTCCAGGGAGGTTAACAATATCTCCATCCATACTAAAAATGCCATCGGACACAATCAACTTTATCCTTTTATGATCGCAGTTTTTTAACACACTTTCAAGAGATTTTAAGTCATTGTGCTTGTATTTGACTGTTTTAGCAAAACTCAATCGGCTAGCTTCAAGAATGCAGGCGTGATCAAGCTCATCTAAAATTAAATAATCGTTTCGGGATAGCAGAGCGGGTATTACGCCAGTGTTTACCTGAAATCCAGTACTGAACACGAGTGCAGCTTCTTTGCCTACAAATGCAGCTAGTTCTTCCTCAAGTTGTATGTGAATATCTAAAGTCCCATTTAAAAAACGAGAACCCGCACATCCAGAACCATATTTATTTACCGCTGCAATGGTGGCTTTTTTTATTTCAGGATGATTAGTTAAGCCCAAGTAACTATTTGATCCAAACATTAATACTTCTTTTCCATTAATCGTTACAACAGTGTCCTGATCGGATTCAATTACTCTGAAATAGGGATACATGCCAGTAGCTCTCAGTTCTTCTGCTCTTGTAAATCCATTTACTCTTTCATTTAATAAATTCAAATCTAAATTTTTATTAATTTGATCAACCGATAGCATCTCCATTCTACAATAATTTCAACGTTAAAATTTGCGAATGTAGAGGCACACAATTCCCTTTAATATGACCCCTGTCATGTTTTAGACTTGCTTAAATCAGTTTAAACTACATCTTTCTTAACTAGGAGTTTATTAAAACTATATAAGTTTTATTGAGGATAAACCATAGTATCAGCTTTGTAAAAAGTGAGTTGTGAAATGTTAGCAGCTATCCTGATTTCTTTTTGAATATGATAATTCTCTCTTTTTATTTTTTCAAATCATCTATTTATGGAAATAAATTGTCGTTATAGCGAGTTGTTCCCTCTGTGGTTTTTCAATATAAACAACAAAAGCGGTTGTATTCTTCGTTGAAGTAAACGTTTTGTATGTCCCAATCGCTTATATATTTAGTGAAGAAACCGCACGCATCATCGAAGTATTAATTCGGTACTATTATTCATTCATAGTACCTATGAAAAGGCTAAAATGAGGTAATTATTAAGAACGATTTTTATTATTTTAAAGATCTCAGATATATTTTAAACCACTAATGAATATCTGTTTAAAAGAATCAATATTAAAGAAAGGAACAATTATTTTTCTAAATCCCAATCATTTTATCGGAGGTAAATCTCTTTGGAATCATTGAAGATTGTTAGTGCATATCATTATTTCAGTCATAAAAATGACACACTGATTTTTATAAACGGCTTTTTTCCTTTAGGTTTGCACGACTTCAATAGGTGTTTTTTCCATCAATTTATTTTAGTCTGTATAGGTCTTAGTAGCATCTGTTGGTGCTTCGAAGGGGTTCTATTTTAATTAATAGAGTTGTTGTTTTACAAATTGATTTACTTGGTTTGTGAAATATTCAATTTGTTTTCTCTAAAGTTTATAGGCATATTGCCATGTGAATTTATGGATGAGGTTAGTTTAAACATTATTCTAAATCTAGAATAATACATTAATTGAAAGATTTAAATAAAAGATATGGCAAAGTACATTTTTGTTACGGGCGGTGTAACGAGTAGTTTAGGAAAAGGAATTATAGCAGCCAGCTTGGCAAAGTTATTACAGGCAAGAGGGCTGTCTGTAACTATTCAAAAACTTGATCCATACATTAATGTTGATCCTGGTACGCTGAACCCTTATGAACATGGAGAATGTTATGTAACCGAGGATGGTGCTGAAACTGATTTGGATTTAGGGCATTACGAACGTTTTTTAAACACTTTTACTTCGCAAGCAAACAACGTAACAACAGGACGAATTTATCAAACTGTAATTAACAAAGAAAGAAATGGTGACTTCCTAGGTAAAACCGTGCAAGTGGTGCCGCATATTACTGATGAAATAAAACGTAGAATGCTTTTGTTAGGTAAGACTGGCAAATTCGATATTGTTATTACTGAAATTGGTGGAACTGTTGGCGATATTGAAAGTTTGCCTTTTATTGAAGCTGTTCGTCAACTTCAATGGGAATTGCCAGAAGAGAATGTTATGGTTATTCACCTTACACTTGTTCCATATCTTAAAGCAGCTAAAGAACTTAAAACAAAGCCTACACAACATAGTGTGAAAATGTTAAGCGAAACTGGTGTGCATCCTGATGTTCTAGTTTGCAGAACAGAAGAACCTTTAGGAAATGATATACGCAGAAAAATAGCTCTATTTTGTAATGTGAAACAAGAGGCCGTTATTGAAGCGATGGATGCTGCTACCATTTATGAAGTTCCTTTGTTGATGCTTCGTGAAAAACTGGACATCATCTGTATGAAGAAATTGAAAATTACTCAATTCAATGAGCCTAATTTGGATAAGTGGAAAGTGTATCTTGATAAATTAAAATATCCAAAAAGTAAAGTCACTATCGGATTAATTGGTAAGTATATTGAATTGCAAGATGCCTATAAATCTATATTAGAAAGCTTCATTCATGCAGGTGCAATGAATGAAGTTAAGGTTCAAGTGATAAATGTGCACAGTGAATTTATTACAGATGATAATGTAGTTGAAAAGTTAGATGGATTAGATGGTTTACTAGTAGCACCAGGATTTGGTACACGTGGAATTGAAGGAAAGATTATTGCCGTTAAATACGCTCGAGAATCAGGTATGCCATTTTTTGGAATATGTTTAGGAATGCAAATGGCTGTCATAGAATTTGCTAGAAATGTATTAGGACTTAAAACTGCTCATTCCACAGAAATGGATGCACAAACGCCTGATCCAGTGATAAATATGATGGAAGAACAGAAAAAGATTAAAATGATGGGGGGAACAATGAGATTAGGTGCTTACCCTTGTCAACTTTTAGAAAATTCTTTAGCTCACAAAATTTATGGAACTAACACAATAAGTGAAAGACATAGACACAGATATGAATTTAATAGCGATTATTTAGATCAGTTTGAGGCTAATGGAATGAAAGCAACAGGGATTAATCCTGATTCTGGTCTAGTAGAGATAATTGAAATTGTAGATCATCCATTCTTTATTGGTGTTCAATATCACCCTGAATTAAAGAGTACTGTAGAAAGTCCTGCGCCAGTGTTTGTAGGGTTTGTTGCAGCCGCAAAAGAGTTCAATGAAAAAAGCAACAATACAAAGACTTCTTTATTGCGCGATGCCTTAATTTAGAGATATTTTTTCATTGAAATTAGATTTAAAAGGGAAGCCGTCTATTTAAAGGCAGCTTCCCTTAAATTTGTAATCACAATTATGCAAGTACATAAAACACTATCTGAATTACCTCGGTTTAAAAATGCAGTTATCACCATCGGTACATTTGATGGCGTTCATTTAGGCCACCAGAAAATAATTAACCAACTCAAGGATACTGCCAATAAAATAAATGGTGAAACAGTAATTATTACATTCAATCCTCATCCAAGGTCAATTGTTGGTTCTTATGGTGGTGAGGTTGCTTTGTTGAATACTATCGAAGAGAAAATCTTTTTATTAGATGTTGCTGGAATAAATCATTTAGTAATCATCCCTTTCACAAAAGAATTTGCACATAAAACGGCTGAAGAATATTGTAAAGAGTTTATTCATCAGTATTTTAATCCTCACACCATCATAATTGGTTATGACCATCGTTTTGGTAGAAATCGAGTGGGGGACTATCATCTTTTAGAAGAAATTGGGTTAGAGCTTGGTTTTGATGTAAAAGAAATTGATGAGCAGGTTTTAAATGATGTAATTATCAGTAGCACTCGAATTAGAAATGCACTACTAGGAAACGACATTTATACAGCAAATGATTTTTTAGGCTACCCTTATTTTTTTGAAGGTGAAGTAGTTCATGGAAACCAACTGGGCAGAACAATCGGATACCCTACTGCTAATATTGCTTTAAATACTAACGAGAAATTAATTCCAGCAGATGGGGCTTATGCTGTTTCTATTAAAATAAATGATAATGATGCCGTGTTGTATGGCATGATGAATATTGGCTTTCGTCCTACTGTTGATGGAAAGAAACGCTTAATAGAAGTTAATATTTTCAATTTTAACCGTGATATATATGGCAAAAAACTACAGATTCATGTTCATGCTTTCTTGAGAAATGAAATTAAGTTTAATGGGTTAGATGCTTTAATTGCTCAATTAGAAGATGATGCCATAAATGCTAAAGCAATTTTGTTAAAGCTTGCTTAGGAACTTGAGGAAGTTGTAAATAATAAGTTGAAGGAATTAATTCTATTTTGACAGATTTAAATAATCGTTACTTCCAAGAAGCTTTGTGGCAAATTACAGGAAGAAAAACGATAAGTTTTTGTCAACTCCTGTCAACTACCCGAAAGTTTTACACTTTCAAGAAGCTCCTGCCAAATACGTACAATATCAAAGTGAGTTACTTATTTTGATCCTCTTTCTTCCATTTATTCAACTGTATCACGCTTATATTCACTTGAGTCAGTCGATGATTCACTTGAGTCAGCCAAAGATTCACCTGAGTGAGTCGACGACTCACTTGAACTAGAAAAAGATTCACTTGGGTTAGACAAGGGTTCAGTTGAGTCAGTCCACGACTCAACTGAGTGAGTCGACGACTCACCTGAGTCGTCGACTCACTCAGGTGAATAAATGACGCTTTCTGATGTTAATATTGCTAAATTGAATGATGGATTCATTTACAGCAAAGGATTTGAAGGGCAAATAGGTTTATACTCAGCAGAATTTGATTTGCGAAATGAGAGAGGGTTCATTCTTTTGATATCAAGGAAATTATCATTCCTTTCAGTCAGATAAATATTCACAAGTATATCCAACTTCAATATTTTACTCTTACAGTACCAAGGTTGCCTGATGTTTTATGGATTTGATAAACAACTAATCCTAAACCTAAAAATATTACACACATACATTATCAAATCTAATGTCTCAAAGTATAGAATTAAGTTAAAAGTCATTTCATTCCTTTTAAAGTTGCTCAACTTATTTTTTCGGCATTTCAAAAGAGATAATTGTATTTACAAACTCCAAAACTATTAATCAAGTTTATCCTTTAATTCACAAAAACGGGAAAGGAATATTGCTTCTCTGTTATGAATGTTGTATCTGAAAGAGTAGATAGAAATGCAATCAGATTTTTTTTGTCATTGTTTGTTAACAAAATTGGTTTAAGCAATGGTTTAGCTAAACTATTACTCCTCACGATCCCTTTTGTGTAATGATTTAACACTTGCACTAAATTACTAAACCGACCGTCGTGCATGTAGGGGTAACTGATTTGTATGTTTCGAAGTGTTGGAACCCTAAATTGTAGATAGTTGGCAGAATCATGAGTAATTAACATTCGCCCCACATCATTTAGAGTTTTGTTTATCGGTAAACCGTCATTCTCAAACTTATCATTGGTAAATAAGGGTTCTTTATGGCATGATGAACAATTTTTTTTAAACAAGAGATAGCCTCTTTCTTCTTGCTGCGTAAACTTGGCTTGTTTTTCCATCACACTATCATATTTAGAATGGCAGCTTACCAACGAAAGCATAAATTGAGTAATACATTTAAGCACACGTTCACCATTAATAGCACTATCTCCAAAAGCTTTATAAAATAGTTTAGGATAGATGGTAGTGTGTTTCATTTTATCTGCCACATGCCCAATTGTTTCATTCATTTCCGTAGGGTTACTCATTGGTGCAAGTGCCTGCATCTCTAAATTATTTACTGCTCCGTCCCACATGAAAGAGCTATTCCATGCCAAATTAATTAAAGCAGGAGCATTGCGCTTACCTATTTGATGATTGATTCCCTTGCTATAGGAATGGTTTATTTGTGAGAAAGCTGTATGCTGGGAATGGCAGCTAGCACAGGATATGTTGCTATCTTTTGATAAAATGGGATCATAAAACAATACCCTTCCAAGAAATGTTTTTTCAGTTGTTAGCTGATTCTTGTTAAAATTATAAATTGGTTTAGGCCAATAACTAGGATATCTAAAGTAAATTCCCCTGATTTCTTTAAAAGCACATATTGCAAAACCAAATAAAAGCAATACAACAATAGTTTTTTTCATTTTACACTCATTTCATCCGGCCATAAATTATTTTCGAATTTTGATTACACTCTATCTACAGTCTAGTTTCAAATGCCTTTGCAATTTTCTCGGAAATGTCTACAGCCAGCTTACTCGGTGTCATTATTTGATTTGTCATTTTTAGATTAATACTGGAAAGTGCCTTTTTTAAATCAATATACAATTTTATGTTGTCCGATTTTATGATAGGTAATGTTACTGTTTTTAGGCAATTAAACGGAGTGTGGTATCCGCCAAGATGAAACTCAAAAGCATTGTTTCTGGTTTTGCACAATGGGCTATTTCCTTCTAGTTTCACATTTATGTAGCCACTCTGCCATGTCCAGTACATTCCTTTCATCGGGTCTAAATCACCACCCATTGCCCCCGAAACATTCGTTAAACTATCTATTCCTAGTTTGAATTTAATTTTATCATAGACAATATCGTCAGGTATTGCTAATGAAATACGTAAAGTTTGGTATTCATTTGCATTTATTAAGTGGAAATTGTGTTCTTCCCACGTTTTATTTTTATCATTCCAAAGTTCAATATCCGAAATGTAAAACCTAAATTGAGTAATAGTTATACTGTCTTCATCATTAGACTGATAAGAGGAATCAGCTAGATATACTAAGTCCTTACCATAACTGGGGTGGAATTCCAATACTTTCTGAGCCATAACAGTTTCTGAACCTATTAACCACAAAAGCATTATTAAGAAAATCATTTTAACTATCCTCATCATAAAAAATTTATTGCAATATACTTTAATCAGAAGAAAGTTAAAAGCTCAATGTTATGAGTTGAATTCTACATTAGGCTTTATATGGCTCAATTTACTAAAGCTATATTTTTTAGTGAGTGTGTTTAAATTGAAGGCGGAATGAAAGTGGATTTTCTTATTTACAGATTGAATAACCTATGAATGTTTATTCTGTTTTTATATTCGCCACTTATTTTTTCTTTCCCCAAACGTAATATACTACAGCTCCTAACAAAATTAATAGTAAGCCGTAAAAGCTTACTAATGGTTTTAGTGTGAACCCATAATATAAAATCCATGCATTAATAGATAAAAATAGGAGAGGAGTAACTGGATAACCCCATGTTTTATATCCCTCAGTTGTTGATGGAAAACTTTTCCGGAGTTTAAATATTCCGAAAACCGTTAAGCTAGTCGAAAGAGTTAACGTAAAACCAATTAAGTCTATTACAAACTGAAATTGATTGACTAGTATCAGCAAGGCTGCAACCAAAGTTTGGGCAATAATGGCATAAGAAGGTGAACCATGTTTATTAGTTCGTCCTAAAAAAAATAATCTTGGCACTTCCTCTTGCAAACAGGCACTAACTCGTGGTCCTGCAAACGTCATCGCGCTGATGGTGCTTATAAGTGATATTGAAATGATTATGGCCATTAAAGATGCTCCTATCTTTCCAAACATAAATTGTGCAGCTACAAAGCCCACCTCTAGTTGTCCCTTTAACGCATCCACTGGTGCGGCATGAAGGAATGCCCAATTTAGTAAAACGTATAATATGGTAACTATTCCTGTTCCTGCAATTAGTGCAATAGGTAATTTTTTTTCTGGTTGTTTCATTTCGCCAGCAATGTAAGAAGCAGCATTCCAGCCCGTGTAAGCATAAGAAACCCAATAAAGGTTCACGCCAAAAGAAGGACTTGTAAACACTTCTTTCCATGCTTGTTTTGAAGGCGAAACATCAATGTGATGGGCTGCTTTTGTGAAAAAGCCAGCAAAAATGAGAAAACAAATAATACATAAGTTGGCGATAGTAGCCAATTGTTGAAACTTACTACCTACTATCACATGCCACGAATGAATGGCTGTTATTAATAGCAACATCCCTAATCCGGTAGTTAAAACGGGTAAAACAGGAAATACACTATGCAAATAGTTTCCTAAGGCAATAGAAACTGCCGCAATCGGGGCAGCAAAACCAACAAAGGAAGAAACCCATCCTGCCAAAAAGCCTAGAAGAGGATTGTATAGCAGTTTTAAAAAGTTGTATTCGCCACCATTGTTTGGAAAAGCTACACCAAGTTCCCCATAAACCAATGCGCCACAAACGGCAATGATGCCGCCTACTACCCAAAGCATTAAAACGGCGAAGAGTGAGTGCATGTTACTCAATTGAAAACCGAGACTAGTGTAGATTCCACTACCAATCATGTTCGCAATAACGAGGGCTATTGCTGTAGGGATACCTAATTGTCTCTTCATAAAATTGTTTATTATGCAAATAGATGTGTTTTTGCCAAGTGTTTATTTTTTTATTGAAAATTTGTTTATAATCATGTGAATTTTAATCATAAGAATTACTAAGGAATTCAAAAACACACAAAGATTATAGGTATAGAAATTTCTGAGTTTAGAAATATTAACAAATGTAAAAACTTTATTGTTTGTCGTTTCTTTACCTTGCACTCGTTATATTATTAAAAAATTAAAAAAAAATTATGAAAAAGATTTTATTAGCAGTAGCACTAATTGCTTCATCAGTGGGTATTTATTCTTTTACTAACAAGGCTGGTGGTGATTTATTTGTTGCTGAAGTTGCTAAAAGTAAAGTAGAATTTATTGGAAGTAAAACAGATGGGTATCACACAGGATTCTTTAGTTTGAAAGATGGTGAATTAAGTGTAGAAGCCGGTAAAATATCTGGAGGAAGATTCACAATTAGTCTTTCATCTTTAAAAGTAACTGATGAGTCTGGTGAAAAATTAGAAGGCCATTTGAAATCTCCAGATTTCTTTGATTTAGCAAAGAGTTCCGATGCAACATTCTCTATATCTAGTGTAAATTATATAGCTGCAAATAAGGCAGAAATTAATGGTATCCTTACATTAAAAGGAATTACAGCTCCAGTTAAATTTATTGCATACATACGTGGAATAGATGAAAAGAAAATATTTGCCGAAGCTTCATTTACAATCGACAGAACTGCATTTGGTATGAGCTATGGTAAGGGAAAAGTTGCTGATGATGTGCAAATCAATGTACACTTATTTGCTAAAAAGTAGTTTTAATAAAATTAGGTATAGAATTTGTTTTAGGCCAAAGCCCCTCAAGAAAAGAGGGGCTTTTTTTATAAAATAAAATAACTTACTTAACACGATTATATAATTAGAAAATAACCGATGACTAATTTTGATAACAAAATACTTACCATGGAACTGAATGATGTTTCTTTTAATAACGTAGAAAACGCTTTTGCTTATAAAAGTGATAAAGATTTAAAACTGTCCCACTTTTTGTTTAAAACAATGGGTTATCCTTTGTTCGTTCCTTTAGCTACCAGAACTACTCCACTTTTAATGAAATGTGGTTTACCTGTGGTCAATAGGCTTGTTAGAAAAACAATATTTAAGCAGTTTGTTGGAGGAGAATCGCTTAGTGCAACTGCCCCATTAGCTAATAAACTTAATCAATATAATGTGAATATTATATTGGATTATGGGATAGAAGGAAAAGATGGAAATGATAGTTTTGAGACTGCTACAAAAGAGTTTATAAACGTAATTAAGTATGCCGCAACGCAACCCAACATCCCATTCATAAGCATTAAAATTTCAGCTATTGCTAGTTCTGCACTTTTGCAAACAATGAATGAAGCACCACGACTAAGAAGTGGCATTCACGATCATGAAGAAGAACAAGCGGCTTGGGATGATGTTTGTGACAGAATGTATAGAATATGTGAGACCGCTGCAAAAAACAATATTGCAGTTGTGGTTGATGCGGAAGAAAGTTGGCTTCAAGATCCTATTGATAGGTTGACAATCGAGATGATGGAGGAGTTCAACATTGATCGTCCTATTGTTTATAATACCATACAATTGTATAGACATGATAGGCTTAATTTTTTACGGTTATCGCACAATATTGCCAAGCAAAGAGGCTTTATTCTAGGGGTAAAGCTTGTTCGTGGAGCATATATGGATAAGGAAAGAGTTAGGGCTACCCAAAGAAACTATCCTTCTCCTATACAACCTACTAAAGAAAAAACCGATGAAGATTATGACGCGGCACTTAAATATAGCATAAGCAATCTATCGAACATTGCAATTGTGATTGCTTCACATAATGAAAACAGCAATTTAGTGGCGACCTCTTTAATGCAAGAAAACGGAATTGTGCATAATCATCCCCATGTTCATTTTTCTCAGTTATATGGAATGAGTGATAATATTAGTTTTAACCTTGCCAAGGCTGGATATTCTGTTAGTAAATATCTTCCTTTTGGTCCAATAAAAGATGTAATTCCTTATCTAATGAGGCGTGCTCAGGAAAACAGGAGTGTAAGTGGTAATTCAAGTAAGGAACTTAGTTTAATTAAGAAAGAGATGGAAAGAAGAAAAGCAATTGTACATTAAATTACAATTGCTTTTAATTAGTTAAATTAAGTTAAAGGGGAACCTGATTGCAGGTTGTTCTTCTGAAAGGAAAGAATAAAACGGGACATTGCAAAGATGACATGATTGTTAATAATATATTATAGGTTTTTTTCCGCCATTTGAGTAGTAAAAAAACTACAAGGCTATTTTAATCCACTATTATCTACTGCCACAACAGGAGTTGCTCCCAACTTTTTAATTATTTGCATCACTTTAATTGCTGTTCCCAAGTGTGATGTGCTATCGCCATTAATTACTACAGAAGGTTTATCTGTTTCATTGGCTAGATATGTTTTTAATTCACCTTCCAAACTATCTATGCTTACCGACTTTTGTCCAATATATAACTGTTGGTCTTTATCTACTGTAATTACAACTGTTTGCTTTGCTTTAGTATCACTTTTAGCTTTTGGATTGGAAACTTTAATTACATTAGGATTAGCTAAAGTTGAAACAATAAGAAAGAATAACAAAAGGATAAACAAAATGTCATTTAATGCACCTGTGTGTACTTCTGGATTTGTTCTTAATCTTTTACGAATATTCATAATAAAAAGATGGGTATTGTTAAAAGATTATCTTGTTGGTTCTTGCAACATATCAATAAAATCAGCACTGGCTGATTCCATTTTATTAGCTGTTTTATCTATTTGTGTACTCAAGAAATTGTGTCCAACATAGGCAATAAGTCCAATAATTAATCCTGATGCACTAGTAACCATTTTTGTATATATACCACCTGCTATGGTCCCTAAAGTATATTCACCAGTGGATGCTATTCCATAGAATAATTGTACCATCCCTACAATAGTTCCCAAAAAGCCAAACATTGGGGCAATACCAGCCACCAAAGAGAGTATGGAAAGATTGCGTTCCATTTTATACATTTCTAGTTTGCCAACGTTTTCCATGCTTTTCTCAATAGCATCAATACTTTTCCCAATACGTTGAATACCTTTATCAATCATTCTTCCAACAGGGTTATTAGCATTTTTTGCTAAGTTTCTTGCCGCTGAAATATTGCCAGAAATAATGTTATCTCTAATAACACTCATAAAGCCAGTGTCTATTTTAGATGCTTTACTAATTGCAATCAATCTCTCAAAGAAGATAAAAAGTGTAATAACCAACAAAAGATATAGAGGATACATGATGAAACCTCCTTTTTGAAGAAGATCCCACATTGAAATTTTTTCAACCACAGGAATTGCTTTTGATAATACTTTAGCTGTGGTGTCAGCAATGGAATTAGTAACTTGAAGTAAATAAAACATGTGTAAACTGTTTTTAATTATGGCTAAAATAACCGCTTTAAAATTGAAAGAATTATCGTGTGGATAAATTTAGAAATGATTAACGCTTTTCATTTGCTTATTCACTAATAGTTGTAAAAGACCAACGGTATTGGCAATGGTTTAATTTTTTGAACCCTAGAATATTGAATCATACTAAAGGAAATTATGCTAGCATGCCATTTCCTATTTCATACTTCCCATTTACTTTCCTTCTTTTTCCTTCATTTTCATCATGCCAATTATTTGTTTCATGGTTTTATCCATTCCCTCGGCACTTCCATCTAGAAAAATTACATTGCCACTCCCCAACTCTGCAAAGTTTTTAATTGCCTCTGTCCACATGCTAAATAATATTACATTAGTGTCTAGGTTTGCTTCTTTCATTTGTTCCGCAGCCTGACTCATACCTCGTGCTACTTCTTCTCTAAACAAGGCAACGCCTTGTCCACGTAATCTTGCAGCCTCTTTTTCAGCCTCTGCCGAAATTTTAATAGCATTACCTTCCGCCTCTGCCGATTTTGTTTTAGTAATTAGAAGGGCTTGACCTTCGTTTTCAGCAGCAGCTTTCAAGTTATTACTTGCCACTACTTTACTCATACTTTCCATAACCGCCTGATCGAATGTGATGTCATTGATCTGTAAATCTTGCAGATGATACCCCCATTCTTCCAATGAATGATCTATCTGCTCTTTAACATAATCCACAATTTCTCTTCTGGCAGTTAATATTTCAGCTTGTTTTTTGGTAGCTACAAAGGCTCTAATTGAGCCTTCAACCGTTCTAATCAATGCCTGCATCAAATCTTTGTCGCTTATAAACTTAAAAGCAACTTTTTTCACTGTTTCTTCGTCTGCATTTTGCACAGAATATAGCAGCATACTTTTAAAGTAAACATTTGCTTGGTCAATTGTTACAGCTTGGAATTCTAACTCAACACTTCTATTTTGAATACTTATCCGCTTATAAATTTGTTCTATTACAGGTATTTTAAACCTTAAACCAGGTAATAGAATCCGTTTATATTTACCGAACATTACTATTACTGCAATTGTTCCTTGATTAACGGTTAATAAGCCACTAAACCCGATGAAGCCGAGCAAAAGTAGCCACCAAAAATGACTCAGAAATTCCATATTATTAATTTTTGGAAAGATAACAGGAATAAATGAAATAAGTGTCCTTTTCAACTTATTACTTTCAAAGTTGATTTTTTATCTTATCAACACACTCGTTCCATTCTTGAACCATTTCTTATTATTAGCTTGGGTATAGTCTAATGTCCATATATAGGTACCTGTATCTTGTAGAATGCCATTAATGGTTCCATCCCATCCAGCATTTAGTTCATGCGTTTCAAATATTAGTTTACCATATCTGTTAAACACCCTGAAGGTTAAGGTAAGCACAGTCGTTTCGCCACCAAAAGGTCTTAGTGTTCTGTTAAAGCCATTTGGTAACTTACTTGTTGGCACAAAGGCGGTTGGAACATATAGTGTATCGCATGAGGCATCATTGTCATAATTTATTTTTTGTGGAATACTATCCACAAGGCAACCTTGATTATTGGAAATATAGATAGAATAATTGCCAGTGTATAAGTTGTGGATGGTGTATGGGATATTGTACCAATTCACTTTGTCTATAGAAAATTGATAAGGACTTTCCTCTTTTACGCCTCTCACTGATGACACATTGATAGCACCACTGTTTTCATTAAAACAAGCTGCATCTTTTGGTGTATGCACAACCGAAGATGGTTTAATCCCTAAAACATTAAAGGATTGACTTGTGCTTTTGTTGCCACAACCAGATTGAACAGAATAGTTAATGTTTGTTATACCAGCAATCATTCCTTTCACCCACCCTAAACTATCTACAGTGGCAATCGAATTATTGCTGCTACTCCATTTTCCATTTTGTGTAAGTTCATTTAGCAAAATAGAATCTCCTGAACAAACTGAAAATGTGCCACCAATTGGATATAAAGTATACAGGGTATCCATCGATAATATTAGTGTTAGTACACTGTCGCACCCTGCGCTGTTAAGGAGATGAATGGTGTAAGTTCCTGCACCTTTATAAATGTTGCCATTAAAACTAAAGGAACTGTCCTTGCACATTC
This sequence comes from Chitinophagaceae bacterium, assembly GCA_947447825.1. Lineage (GTDB taxonomy): Bacteria > Bacteroidota > Bacteroidia > Chitinophagales > Chitinophagaceae > Parasediminibacterium. Next base: position 32,397 of record CANFLL010000039.1, read on the forward strand.
TCGCTTTGGTGGTAGATGTGGTAGCAGCACCTTCTTTTAATATTAGAGATGCTGTGCTATCGCAACCCACAGCATTCGTGAGATGGGTAGAATATGTTCCTGATTTGTTATAAGCCACGCCATTAAAAATGTAAGAATTTCCATGGCAGAGTGTTATGGTTGTGGTAGAACTAGTGGGCGATAAATAAGTAAATCTACCCAAACTTCCAGTACCAAATCGGGTTGTCACTGTAACAGCACCCGTTGCACCACTATCCACAAAGGCAGTAATGGTGGCATCATCAACCACTACATAAGATTTGGCCGTATCATTTCCAAAGGCTACAGAGGTTGCATCCCAAAAGCCACTTCCCTTAATGGTAACAGTGGCACCAGCGCACGCTGAATCAGGGCTGAACGATGTGATGTTTGGCGGACTAGGGGGTGTACCACAAGCAGGAACATTTGCCACAAAGTTGCCCCAAGCAATAGGATTTCCATTCATTTTGATGGTAGAAGTTACTTGGTTGGTAGCAGTGTTGATGATGCTAATGGTACTATCAAGGTTATTAGATACAAACAATTCTTTACCATCTGGACTAAAACTCAATCCACTAGGGTTATTGCCCACCTGAATAGTTCTTGAGATGGTATTTGTGGCAGTATTGATGACATTAATGGTGCTTCCTGCGGCATTATTAACGTACAGTTTACTGCCATCATTACTCACTAAAAGTATGTCTGGATTATCATCAACATTAATAGAACTAGTTATCGTATTGGTTAAAGTATTGAAAACAGAAACAGTATTGTTGGCAGAATTTGGTAAGTACAGTTGAGCGCCATCCTTACTAATAGCCACATAAATTGCTGCAAAACCTATGGATACACTCTTTATAACCTTGTTAGTAGTGGTATTAATGATGGTAATTGTTCTGTCGTAAGAGTTCGTGGCATAAAGGAGTTTGCCGTCCGGACTAACACATACGCCATAAGTGCCATTGCCACAAGGAATGTTAGTGATGATGGCATTGGTGACCGCATTGATAACATACACAGATCCACCCACGTCAAGTCCTCGCTTACTGTAACTACATTGATAAAGCTTGCTGCCATCGGGGCTAAAACAGGAACGTGTGAGTTGGGTTCCGATGTATAAATTGGCAATAACCGTGTTACTGGTAGTATTAATAATGCTTATAGTGCCATCGCGGGTGTTACTAACATATATCCTTTTGCCATCTGGGCTAGCATTAATGCTACTTGCCCCTTTGCCTACGTGAGCTGTAGCAACCAGTGTTTTCGTGACCCCATTAAACACATTTATCAAGTTATTGCTACTTGCAACGTAGGCAAAAGCTGTAAATCCTTTATCAAAAGCAAAAGTGCTATCGCTAGTAATCGATCCGCTTGGAGTGGTAACGGTTATCTTCCCATTATTGCCATTACTAACAAAAGCCGTAATACTTGTTGCATTATTTATCCTAAAAGAATCTACCGCTGTTCCCCCAACATTTACAGTGGTTGCCCCAGTAAAGTTGGTGCCAATGATGAATAATGGCGTACTCATGTTTGGACAGGTATTAGAAGGCGTGAAGGAAGTAATGGAGGGGGAGGAGGGATTGCCAAAAAGTATCTTTGGGATACGGTTATTGCCTGCTTCAGCTACATAAAGATTCCCAGAACCATCCCTAAAAACCCCAACTGGAGAATTTAAACTGGCACTAGTGGCTGTACCACTATCTCCGATATAACCATATTTGCCATTCCTTGCAACAGTCGTAATTAATTGAGCAGTACAATTGTTTAATAGGGAAAATAATAAGCCAACATATAATGTAACTGTAAGATAGCATCGTGGGGGAATCTTCATTTTAAATATAGTTTGCAATGCTTAATTAATAGCTTTTGCAATGATAGTTAATATAGTTAAATGAAGGGGAGGAGCAAATTCATAAGCGGATTATAACAACAAACTTATAACAGTAGTAGGCAGAGTAGAATAGGTAATTATTCCCTTTAATAGCATACCCCAACTTTTCAATTACCCTTCCGCTATATTTGCAGCTATGCATTATGTATCGGTAGAAGGCTTAACCAAAAGCTATGGTATCAATCCCCTGTTCAACAATATTTCATTTCATATCAATGAAGGAGAAAAAATTGCGCTTATTGCCCGTAATGGTATCGGCAAATCCACGATGTTAAGAATTATTGCTGGTCAAGAAGTGGCTGATGCCGGCAAAGTGTATGTAAATAAAGGTGTTACGGTTGCCCTTTTTGAACAAGATCCTAAGTTCGATGAAAACAGAACGGTTCTAGAAAATATATTTACGAGCAATCACCCCATTATGAGTGTGATGCGCAAATATGAAGCTGCATTAGAGGCTGATGATGCCGAAGCAATAACAGATTGCATTGAAAAAATTGATGAATTAGGTGCTTGGGATTATGAAGCTAAGGTGCATCAAATATTGAGTAAACTCAACATTCATCACCTTCAAAACAAAGTGAATAGCCTTAGTGGTGGTCAACGAAAAAGGGTTGCATTGGCTAAAACTTTGATAGACATTGGCTTTGAACACCAACATACGCTTTTGATGATGGATGAACCTACCAACCACCTTGATGTAGGTATGATTGAATGGTTGGAGCATTATTTGGGGCAAGAAAGTATAACCCTCTTGTTGGTAACGCATGATAGGTATTTTTTGGATGCTGTTTGTACGGAGATTTGGGAATTGGAAAGAGAGAATATGTACACGTACAAAGGCGACTATGAAAACTACATGGAAAAGAAAGCTGCTCGCATTGAAAGTGAACTAGCAAGTATTGATAAGGCAAAAAACCAATACAGAAAAGAGCTTGAATGGATGCGCAAGCAACCAAAAGCTAGATCAACGAAAAGTAGAAGCCGACAAGATAATTTTTATGAAGTAGAAGCTCGTGCCAAACAGAAAATTGAAGATGCTCAGGTTCAGTTACAGGTTAAGATGAGTAGGATAGGGGGCAAAGTGCTTGAAGTGAAAAAGGTGTATAAAAGCTTTGGCGACCTGCCCATTCTGAAAGGATTCGATTATACTTTTAGTAAAGGCGAACGCATTGGGGTTATTGGGAAGAATGGAGTGGGTAAATCAACCTTCCTAAACATTCTTCAAGGGTTAGAAAAGCCTGATACTGGGAAGATTAATGTGGGTGAAACGATCATATTTGGTAATTTCTCTCAGCAAGGGCTTAAAATAAAAGAGAATCTACGAGTTATTGAATATGTAAAAACCTTTGCTGAAAATTTTCCTTTGGCAGATGGTAGTAGCCTTAATGCTGCTCAGTTTTTGGAACTATTCCTTTTTACCCCCGACAAACAATATACCTATCTAAATTCTTTGAGTGGTGGCGAAAAGAAACGTTTGCAACTGTTGACTATTTTGTTTACCAATCCCAACTTCTTAATATTAGATGAGCCTACGAACGATTTAGATTTACCTACATTGGCTGTGTTAGAAGGCTTTTTAAATGACTTTCAGGGTTGTGTGTTGATTGTGAGCCACGATCGTTATTTTATGGATAGGTTAGTGGATCATCTATTTGTGTTTGAAGGGAATGGTGAGGTGAGAGATTTTCCTGGTAACTATACCCAATATAGAATTGAGGAAAGAGAAAAAGAGAAAAGAGGTTCCTCGCTCAATTTGCAACCAGAACCAGTGGCTAAACCTGTTGAACAAGCAACAAAGCCAGTAGAAAAACAAACCAAGAAACTATCTTTTAAAGAAAAACAAGAGTTTGAAAAGATAGAAAAAGATATTGCAAAGCTGGAAGAAGAAAAGGTTACCATCGCCGAACAGATGAGTAATAGTAATTTGCCTTTCGAAGAAATTAAGAAATTTAGCGACCGACTAATAGCCATTGATAATGAATTAGGAATGAAAGAATTTAGATGGTTGGAATTGAGCGAAGGAGCTTAGATAGTGGTTAGTGGTTAGATATTAGTTATTAGTGGTTAGTTATTAGTGGTTAGTTATTAGTGGTTAGTTATTAGTGGTTAGT
>CANFLL010000040.1 GCA_947447825.1 Chitinophagaceae bacterium
ATTCACTTGAGTCAGTCCACGACTCAGGTGAGTCCTTGTCTGACTCAGGTGAGTCGTCGACTCGCTCAACTGAATCTTTGTATAACTCAGGTGAGTCATCGACAGACTCAGGTGAATCTTTGTATGACTCAGGTGAGTCGTGGGCTGACTCACCTGAGTCATGGACTGACTCAAGTGAATATATGCGTGATTCAGTTGAATAAATGGAAGAAAGAGGACAAAAGAAAGTGCTCATTTTGATATGCTGGGTGTTTGGGATAAGCATCGAGAGAGTTTAGAACTTTATGAGAGTTGGAACGGCTGCATATAAGTTTATCGCTTTTACTCATGAAATTAGCGTTTGAACTCCTGAGGGATAACGCTCATTTTAATTTGTCAAAGCAAAATAAAACTCTCTTTTTATTTTTTCATTGAGCTGATATCTATCTTGAATCTCGTTTTCAAATTCTTCATACAAAATAGATTATTTTAACAGATGCAATGCCAAATAGCCATTTAAAGTTCTTATTACCAGCTATATGCATCAAACCCTCCCCTAAGTTTCACAGAACCCTCGTTAGTGTCAGCTTTATACTCAAAATGCACTGGATGCCATTGCAGTTCTTTTTCATTTCTTCCATCGGCTAAATCAATGTATCTATTTTGAATAGCCATTGAATAATTTTTCCCAATTTGAGTAACAGGGCATCGAAAAGTAGGGTCAAAACGAACCCAACCTTGTTTTCTCAAATAAACCTCTGTCCAAGCGTGTAAAGGATTTGCATCTTGTGTATCTACCACTATACCACAAACAGATTTTGCTGGTATTCTATTTGCTCTTAACAGAGCAACAAACAAATCGCTGAAGTCGGTACATTTCCCTTCGCCACTTTCAAGTACTTCTGCTGCCCCTATTGACTCCTTTTTTTTATATTTCAAACTACTATCCACAAATTCGTATGTTCTTGTGGCTGTTTCTATATCAGTTCTTTGCTTGAGCTGAACGGAAGAAGCAACTATGGCTCTGTCTTTACATTCAATAAATTTTTCTGGCTTCAGGTATCTTGAAAAGTTTACAACAGTGTCTTCATTTTTATCTTTGATGATATTATAGATGGTAAGGTTGCCCGTTATAACTAGTTTAAAACTTTCAGTTACGTTATGGAATCTAAATACGGCATAAGTATTATCCTCTCTAGTGTATATAGAATCTGGCTGAATAGGAAAAGTCAAATTATTAACTGTCTGCTTATCTTTTTTCGTTACGGGTATCATCATTTTAAGCATAATGGAATTAATGTGTCCCCGTACGCGAAACTTAAATTCAGCCTTTAAGCGCACTTCTTTTCCTACAGTTGAAGGATTATTAAAATTAGAATACTTTACGCTACTAAAACTTAAAGAACTGGTAATTACTACAAATATCCACAGGCAATTGTTAAACTGTTTTTTGGAAAATTTGATACTTGTTTTCATCATTTATTCAGACGATTGTATGGTTATTCAGACTTTTTAACTTTTCACAAACATAATTAGAAAATTGGGAATAAAAAGGTGTTAAATATGTTTTAATTTAATTGCTTACCACATTGTCAAATTAGATACGAATCAAAACAAGGCATTGCAGTCTTATCTGCAATTCATCCCTTTTTAATCAATCAAAAAAACGTTAAAAGCATCAACCTAAATAAGGTTTATTGCACAAACCTTCAACGTTAACTATCCAATTACTGAAAGTCAACTGGTAAAAACGAAAATTTCTTCCAAAAACATGGCAATTCGAGCAAGAAAACATTGTTTTCGTGTCAAAAAACGGACTTTTTTCTCGTGAAAAACAACCTTTTTTGATACGATTTTACTCGGTCTTTGCTGCAATTAATGCATGCGTGAGCGTTAATTTGCCAATTGTGGTAGTAGATGGGTTAATTATGGAAAAGTACTGTATCCTTTGGCAACAATCTACGTTTTACGGCTAATAGTAGTATCCTTTTGCCATTAATACAGATAAATGTCTGCATCGCCCACATTGCTAACCGTATCGTCAATGGCAACCCTTTTATTCATCGTATAACTTCCTATTTGCATCTTAAGGTTTCTTACTTTTATCTTTTTAATGTTTGCCACCACCACAAAACCATACATGCCAATGGCATTTACATTATCAGCATAAAACTTCAGTAGAAAAGTTCCTATCTTCCGAATGAATGCGGTTGGTTTCTCCAAGTATTATTTTTTTTTTGCCAGTATTTCTGACCATATTTTGTGGCTTAATAAAAGCTTTCATTTTATGAAATGGCTTTTTCTCCTTTAAAATATCAATATCCAAGTCTATTTTTTGCTTGGCAAGCATCAAAACAAGCGCTTCATAATCACCCTCTTCAGCAAACTTGGCTTTCATACTTGCTAATAGTTCGATAGATTTCAATAAGTCAGTAGAATAACCGATATGTGCCATTTTATTCTTTATTAGTCAAAGGAATTATATGGTAGTTTGAGAGAAAATGTAAGCTAATGTATAGATATATATAATTAATGAAAGATTTTTGATGTTTGTATGGCAAGGGGAGATGCGTGGATTTGCAGAAAACCCCCTGGCAGTTAAACCTTGGACTAATTGGTAAATCTTTATTATTTTATCATTTATTTCAGGCCAGTAGAAATGAAAGGCGACATGGCTTGTTGTTGTCTTTGTAATTCAATGTAAAACTATAGGGATATATGACAATATTTTTTTAACCCCCTGTAGTAATTAGTAAAGGAATATGTTTTTGCAAAACAATCTATGTATTCTTTTTGCTTCAAACCCAATACACCATAATGCAAATTCTGTCCTTTCTGTGATTGAATGGAATATTTATGAAAAGTTGAAATAAGATAAACGTCATTTTTCTCTGTTTGTTTATGGAGGGTAGCTTAATAAAAAGTCTGAAATGTAATTACGCAGGGAGGGGAAATGTCAGAGGAAATTTATTCAAATCGTTGCACTTTAAGGACGTAAAGAGGGAGAGTAAAAAAGTGATTCTTAATTTTTAACTTAACTACCTATTATATTTACAATAAAAAATGCTAAAATGAAAATTATTCAGCTTAAATTCGGGATGCTTTGTATATTAATAATCCTAACTATTCCTATTTCTTATTCTCAGATACCAGATAGTGTTGCTGAAAACATAAAGATTATAAAAAAACAGGTTTTTCAAGACTATAAACAGATGTATAAGCCTCCCGTTGGTGCTTTACTGTATCCTTTCATCACACCTGGAAGTCATTCTTATGCAAATGTTCTTTGGGATTGGGATTCTTGGTTGAGCAATATTGCTTTGCGCCAAATTTTGCAGGATCAAGGGAGTGATGCTGATAAAGTAGAAGCCTTATCATTTGAACAAGGCTGCATACTCAATTACCTTGCTTATACTGATTCTGTTGATGGGTATATGCCCATGGTTATAGGCAAAAACTCGGACCCTGCCAAGCTTAAACCTGCCGATATTTATAGCACTAATATGCATAAACCAGTTATTGCACAGCATGCTGCTTTTTTAACGAAACTAAATAGTGGCAATGCAGATTGGCTGCGCAACAAGTTTGGGAGCATGCGAGGATTTATAAATAATTATCAAACCCATCACCATAATAAAGAAACTGGTCTTTTCTTTTGGCAGGATGATTTGGCAATTGGTGTAGATAATGACCCTTCCACATTCTTCCGGCCAAATAGAAGTTCGGCTTCCATCTTTTTAAATTGCCTCATGTTTAAGGAATTGAAAGCAATGGCTTATTTGTCAACTTGTTTAAAACAGGATTCGTTAGCACAAAAATATGAAAAAGATGCGGAGGCATTAAAAGATTCCATTCGAACTAATTGTTGGGATGAAAAAGATGGTTTTTATTATTCGGTAGACCTTAATCTGCGCCCAATTATGAATCAGCCGGCCATCATTTTTGGACATTCAATGATTTTGCATAAGGGAATGCCTAGAACTTACAGTGGATTAATTCAAAGATTTGGTGTTTGGTCGGGTTTTATGACAATGTGGGCAGGTATTGCAACGCCTGATCAGGCCAAAAGAATGGTTGCTGAAAACTATAAAGACACTCGGACTTTCAATGCAAAATATGGTATTAGAACACTGTCTAAACTAGAAAAGATGTACAGCCTAAGGGCTAGTAGCAACCCTTCTAACTGGTGGGGACCAATATGGGGAATATCTAATTATATGACTTACAGAGGCCTATTGAAATATGGTTTTAAAAAGGAAGCAAATGATTTAGCTTGCAAAACGATTTTGCTTTTTGGCAATGACTTCAAAAAGGAGGGGGCACTTCATGAATATTATAATCCTGAAAGTGGTGAACCTATTATGAATAAGGGATTTCAGAATTGGAATTATTTGGTGCTAAACATGATTGATTGCCTAGAAGGCAAAAAAGCAATTGAGGAGTATTAAGGAGATAGGAGGGACGCGCAATTTTTTTTGATGATAGTTCCTTTAAAAGGTCTTTCTCGCAATTTTCATTTTGGAAAAGCTTTGAGCGGTTTAATATAGTATTGCTTAGAAGGAATTGTTTAGTTGAGATTTGGCTAATATTGCAAACAATAATGTTATTTTTATAATGCAAATCAAAATTGTTAGCTATGTCTTTACGCCAAACAACATCCAATACACCATTCAATATATTTCTTTTTATTGCCTTTTGGTTCGTTTTGACAATTGAATGTTATGGATTATACAAAAAAGAATATTCGCTGTACACATATTCGCGAATGGGGGTATCTCCAATTTTAATTATACGAATACTCACTTCAGAAGCAAAAAAAGCAAATCTTTACGCTTTATTTGTCTTCTTCTTTTCGCTTTTTGCTGATGGCTTTGTAATTTTTGGAAACAGTGTAATTGCTAATCTAGGGTTGAGTCTTTTCAGTTTAAGTTATTTGGTAATGGGGTGTTATTTCAACCAGATAAAACAAAACCATAATCTAAATAATGTTATTTTAGGTGTGTTTACGGCCGTTTTAGTGATGGTTAATTTATTATGGACATTTGCTCCAGAGTTGCAATCAAAGGTCTTTTATATGCAAGTACTTGTTCATTCATGCATTATTTTGTTTATAACGTATTCATTAGTTCAAGTTTATAATCGATTGAAGGGAATAAATGTACTCAAATTGTTTACCTATTCAGTAGCACTAATTATTCTCACAAATTTGATTTATGCAATAGATGTATTATTTCTAAAGCGAGCTTATCCATTAATTGATGCGTTTGTAGGGTTAGGCAATGGCTTGTATTTGTATTTTTTCACAAAAGCAGTGTTTGCATCCATAAAAAGAAATGTATGATTTAGTACATTTTGATTAAGATATATTGGGCAAACAGTGAGAAAAAATAAAATTGACATGAAACCAAAAAACGAGTATTGCACATTACTGAACGTAGACTGCTAAAAGTATAAGATGCTAAGTTTTTATTCGTTTATTTTTTAACTAAACCTAATCCTTTTAAATTTTTTAAAGGAGTTAATAAATATTTGTTTAAAATTGCCAACTATTGAAAATCTCTTTGATAGCATAGTCTCTTTTTCTGGAGACTTGTGGGTTAAAGTAATCTTGTTGAGATGAAATTTATTGTTTTTATTCGAAATTGATATTTTCATACAACATTTAGTTGCTTTTTTATGTTACATTAAACAAAGACAAATTATTCATTACATATTAAATTTTTCATCACGACAGCGTTTTCGCAAAATAAACCTAACGATAATCATTAAAAAAGTATTTGACTATCATTACATTTGCACTCGCTAAACAAAAAAATTGCTCAATGACCTGGAAAGAAGTCTTTACGTCATCAGTTGGTAAAAAGTTGGTAATGAGTTTTACCGGAATCTTCCTGATATTATTTTTAATTGTACACGCTGGTTTGAATGCCTGTATTTGGGCAAACGATGGAGGTGTAATGTTCAATCAGGGGGCACACTTTATGGGTGCAAATGTTGTTCCTCGTATTTTAGAAATTGGTTTGTTTGTTGGTTTGTTTCTACACATCATTCAAGGGTTGATGTTAGAATTTAGTAATCGTAGCAAGAGAGGTACAGATTACGCAGTAAGCTATAGTAAAGGTAGTAAATGGTATAGTAGAAGTATGGGCTTGCTTGGAACTATTATTTTGATTTTCTTGGTGATTCACTTATCAGACTTCTGGCTTCCAAACCGTGTACATCAAGGATTCTTACTTGGAGAAGAGATTAACCTATATGATAAAATGAAAGAAGAATTCAGCGAATTATGGGTTGTTATTGTATATGTAGCTGGATGTCTTTCTTTGGGTTATCACTTAGCGCATGGCTTTCAGAGTGCTTTCAGAACAATTGGTGTTCACAATAAAAGATACAATGCAATATTTAGTTGCGTTGGATACGGATATGCAATTATCATCCCTCTTGCCTTTATCATGATGCCAATAAGTTTCTATTTTCATTGGTTGAACTAACTGGCCTCGAGCTTGTTGTATTACACAAAATAAATTTTAATTCTAAATAAGAGTAAAATGTTAGATGCAAAGATTCCTGCAGGTTCTTTAGACAACAAATGGACGGATTACAAAGGGCATTGTAAATTGGTTAATCCAGCTAACAAGCGTAAATTAGAAGTAATAGTTGTAGGTACAGGATTGGCAGGTGCTTCTGCTGCTGCTACATTGGGAGAACTTGGGTACAAAGTGAAAGCTTTTTGTTTTCAGGATAGTCCACGTAGAGCACACTCTATTGCGGCACAGGGCGGCATTAATGCTGCAAAAAACTATCAGAATGATGGCGATAGTGTTTTTCGTTTATTTTATGATACAATAAAAGGTGGCGACTATCGTGCAAGAGAAGCAAATGTTCACCGTTTATCTGAAGTAAGTGGCAATATTATTGACCAATGTGTGGCTCAAGGTGTTCCATTTGCTAGAGAATATGGCGGATTGTTAAGTAACCGAAGCTTTGGGGGAACACAAGTCCAACGTACATTCTATGCAGCTGGTCAAACAGGGCAGCAACTATTAATAGGTGCATATCAAGGGTTGGAAAGACAAATTTCATTAGGAAATGTTACTATGTATTCTCGCCATGAAATGCTTGATATAGTAATGGTTGATGGGAAAGCACAAGGTATTATTGCTAGAGATTTAATTACTGGTAAATTAGAACGTCATTTTGGTCATGCGGTACTTTTGTGTACGGGTGGCTATGGTAATGTATTCTATCTATCTACCAATGCAATGGGTAGTAATGTTACCGCTGCGTGGAAAGCTCATGTTAAAGGTGCTGCTTTTGCTAATCCTTGTTTCACTCAAATTCACCCTACCTGTATTCCTGTAAGTGGAGATCACCAAAGTAAATTGACTTTGATGAGTGAAAGCTTACGTAATGATGGACGTATCTGGGTGCCATTGAAACAAGGAGATAACAGGAAACCAACTGATATCCCTGAGGAAGAAAGAGATTACTACTTAGAGAGAAGATACCCTGCATTTGGTAACCTTGTTCCAAGAGATGTTGCTAGCCGTGCTGCAAAAGAACGTTGCGATGCTGGTTATGGTGTTGGTACAAGTAAACAAGCTGTTTATTTGGATTATTCTGCTGCCATTGAACGTTATGGTAAAATTGAGGTGAGCAAGAAAGGGTTGTCAAATGTTTCTAAGGAAGAAATAATAGTCTTGGGTAAGGAAGTAGTTAAAGAAAAGTACGGTAACTTATTTGATATGTATCAAAAGATAACTGGCGAAAATCCTTACGAAATTCCAATGCGTATTTATCCTGCGGTTCACTACACTATGGGTGGTTTGTGGGTTGACTATGAGTTGCAAACAACTTTAAAAGGAGTATATGCACTTGGAGAAGCAAATTTTAGCGATCATGGTGCTAACCGTTTAGGTGCTAGTGCTTTAATGCAAGGTTTGGCTGATGGATACTTCGTTATACCATACACTATTGGTAACTACTTGGCTGACGAAATTTATTCAAAATCAATTTCTACGGATCATCCAGCTTTTGTTGAAACAGAAAAAGCCGTCAGCGACAGAATTAGTACGTTGAAAAGTATTAACGGTAAGCAAAGTGTTGAAAGTTTCCACAAGCGTTTGGGTAAAATAATGTGGGACAAATGTGGAATGGCTCGTAATGCGCAAGGATTAACAGAAGCAATCTCTGAAATTCAAGCATTGAAAAAAGAGTTTTGGAGTGATGTGAAGATTCCAGGAGGAATAAATGAAATGAACCCAGAATTAGATAAAGCTAACCGTGTTGCCGACTTTATAGAACTAGGTGAATTGATGTGTAAAGATGCATTAAATAGACAAGAAAGTTGTGGTGGTCACTTTAGAGAAGAATACCAAACTCCAGAAGGAGAGGCCCTAAGAGATGATGCAAACTTTATGTATGTTGCAGCTTGGGATTATGAAGGTAATAGTAATTGGAATTTGCAAAAAGAACCTTTGATTTATGATGTAATCAAGCCTAGTCAAAGGAATTATAAATAAATAAACAGAAGAAAGTTTTTTCAAATCTTAAACATATTAATATACATCTTTCCTTTGGGAATGTAAATCGAGTATATGGAACATAAGAACATAAATCTTACATTAAAAGTTTGGCGTCAGCAAAGCACCGTTTCAAAAGGTGAGTTCGTATCTTATCAAGTAAAAGAAATTTCCCAAGAAATGTCTTTTCTGGAGATGTTTGATGTACTTAACGAACAATTAATACTGGAAGATAAAGAACCAATTGCTTTCGATCATGATTGTCGTGAAGGTATTTGTGGAATGTGTTCAATGTACATAGATGGCAAACCTCATGGTCCATGGCAAGCGAATACTACTTGTCAGTTGCACATGAGAGCGTTCAATGATGGTGATACAATTACCGTTGAACCTTGGAGAGCACAAGCCTTTCCAGTACTAAAAGACTTAGTTGTTGACAGAACTTCTTTTGATCGCATTATCCAAGCTGGGGGGTATGTTAGTGTAAATACTGGGAATGCAGTAGATGGTAACTCTCTTCCTATCAATAAGAATGATGCTGATGCTTCTTTTGCAGCGGCAATGTGTATCGGTTGTGGTGCTTGTGTGGCTGCTTGTAAAAATAGTAGTGCCATGTTGTTCTTGAGTGCCAAGGTTTCTCATTTGGCCTTATTACCTCAAGGGGATCCTGAACGCCAAAGCCGTGTTGTAAATATGGTGGCTCAAATGGATAAGGAAGGATTTGGTGCTTGTACCAATACGGGTGCCTGCGAAGCAACTTGTCCTAAGGAAATTTCTCTTTCTAACATTGCAAGATTGAATCAAGAATATTTATTGGCTAGTTTTACTGCTTCTAATTAAATTTGAACTTTTTTATAATTCAAAGGTTGTTTCGAAAGAAGCAACCTTTTTTGTTTTATGAACTTTCAAGTTAGCTGCCAATCCGTCGTGATATTTTTTAGGGTATTAGCTTTGTTAATAAAGTTTAAATTAAATTTTTATAATATGAATACAAAGAGTATAACCTTAATTGTAATTGGTTTATTTGTGTTGTTATTAGGATTTACTGGTTGCAATAGTTATAATGGTCTAGTATCAGGAGATCAAGAAGTAAAGAAAGCGTGGAGTGATGTAGAAACTAATTATCAACGCCGTAGTGATTTGTATAATAGTGTTATTAAAACAATAGAAGGATCCGCAAATTTTGAAAAATCTACATTGAGGGACGTTTTGGCAGCTAGGGCAAGTGCTACTCAAATAAAAGTTGACATTAATAATCCCGCAACTCTGCAAAAGTTTCAAGCCGCTCAAGGTCAGTTACAAAGTTCGTTTGGTAGATTGATGGCTATTGCAGAAGCTTATCCAGATTTGAAAACTTCAAAATCTTTTCAAGATTTTCAAACGCAGATTGAAGGAACTGAAAATAGAATAAATATTGCCCGCAAAGATTATAATACAAGTGTAGAAGGATATAATCTACAAGTACGCCATTTCCCAAATAACATATTTGCAGGGATATTTCATTTTAATGAAAAAGCTTATTATCAAGCAGATGCTGGTTCAGAGATTGCTCCCAATATTCAATTTAATATCAAATAAAAACTCCTCCAATGTTACCATGGTTTAAAAAGAAAGCGATTGATTTTTTTTCCATTCAAGAGAAAGAACGAATAGTTGCGGCAATTAAAGATGCAGAACACCAAACTAGTGGCGAAATAAGGATTCATATTGAAAGTAAATGTTTGTCTAATACGCCTCTTAATCGGGCAGTTGAATTATTTAGTAGCCTTGAAATGTATAAAACGAATGGTCGTAATGGTGTTTTGATTTATGTGGCATTGAAAAGTAAAAAACTAGCTATTTATGGTGACGAGGGAATACACCAACAAATAGGAAAAGAGTTTTGGAATAATCAAATAGAGATGATGGTTCATTACTTCAATGCTAATGATTTTTTGGAGGGAATTGTAGCTACTGTTGGTGAGGTTGGTAATGTGCTGAAAGAACATTTTCCTTATGACAATAAAAATGACTTTAATGAATTGCCTGATGATATTCTATTTGGTATTTAAGTAACTAATGCACAATTCCCTTTTTATATTTATACAATTCCATTCCTATTAATGTCATTAGTAATGAAAAGACTCCTTATTTTATTGGTTTTAATATTATCCACTTGGGCTTCCAATGCGCAAAATGCAGTTCCATTGCCTAATCCTCTAAGATTGGTTGTTGACAATGCAAATGTTCTTACTCAAAATCAAATAAATGTCCTTGAAAACAAATTAGATGCCTTTAATGATACTACTTCAAATCAAATAGTAGTATTGACTGTTCCATCACTGAATGACCAATCTATTGAGGATGTAGCTGTTGCTACTTTTAGAAGTTGGGGAATTGGCGATAAGAAAAACAATAACGGTGTTTTGGTGCTCGTTGCTATCAAAGAGAGAAAGGTAAAAATTGAAGTTGGTTATGGCTTGGAAGGTGCAATACCTGATGTTACTGCAAAAGATATTATTGAAACCACTATTGTTCCAAGTTTTAAGAAAGGTGATTACTTCAAAGGAATTAGTGATGCTATAGACAATCTTTCTCTAGCAGCGGCTGGCGAATACAAGATACAAAAACAAAATGGTGATACCAACAGTGGTGGATATAGCACTTTTATTTTCTTTTTTATGATTGTTATAGTTTTTGTTATAATGATTAGTGGGAGAGGCGGCGGAGGTAATGGAAGAGGAGGCGGTGGTCTTTGGTTAGCTGCGCCTTTATTATTTGGGTCTGGAGGTTTGGATAACCATAATACAAGTGGGGGGAGCTTTGGTGGGGATGGCAGTTTTGGCGGTTTTGGCGGTGGAAGTAGTGGTGGTGGTGGTGCAAGCGGAGGGTGGTAGTTTGGATACTTGAATCAATTAAATTAGTTTTGGCAAAATAATTTAATTTATGATGAATGTTAGAATTGTTACGCTAGGTATTATCCTATTTATAAATGTATTTAATGCAAAATCTCAAAAAATTAGTACGGGTACTAAGCTTCAAATAAAGCAAATTCAAAAGCTCAATAATTCTAGTAACATGATGGGCATGGATATGCAAACCGTAATGAATGGAACTAGTGATGTTGTTGTAGAAATAAAATCTGTAAAAGATAGTACCATAGTTCTTACAGCTAAAACTGTTCATTTATCAGGATCTGTTAGCTTGATGGGGCAAGAAAGTGCTTATGATTCCAATGATTCTACTACTATGAAAAGTCCGATGGCTGCCCCTTTTTTAGCTGATCTGAATAAACCTAAGGAATTTGTTTTTGTCAATGGAAACCTCATTTCTGAGAATAAAAACAAAACTAATGATCCTGTCATAAATACAGGTTTGCAATTGAATCTTTCTGAATTAATAGGTCAATTATTTATTTCATCTGTATTTAAAAATAAAAGTGAAGGTTACAAATGGACATCAGAGGAAAAAAGTAATGGAGATTCTATGAAATCAATCTCGATATATTCTGTTTCCAAGTCAACTGAAAAAATAACAGAGATTACATCTACTACTACACAATCTATTAAAGGCACCAATACGATGATGGGAATGGATGTTACCCAGAATTTAACTGGTTCTCGAACATCTGTTTTAACCTATGACAGAGTAACTGGTATATTATCTAGTATCAGTCAGAATATAGAAATGAAAGGAACGGCAGAAGCAATGGGTACGTCAATTCCTGTCAATACTAAAGGGACTATTACTACTACCGTAAAGTAGTAGTAATAGTCCCTTTAGTAAAGTGGTACAACACAAGACATCAATCTAATAATCAAGTCTATAAATTCAAATTGTCTAAATATTCTTCCAATTCTGTCTCACTTTTAAATAACACTTCTCTTGCCTTACTACCAAGGTTAGCACCTACAATTCCAGCTCTTTCTAACTGATCCATTAAGCGACCCGCACGGTTATAACCAAGTTTCATCCTACGTTGAATTAGAGAAGTACTACCCATTTGGTTTTGAACAATCAGCCTTGCAGCATCTGCAAATAGTGGATCTTTATCACCGCTGTCGAAGTCCTTACTCTCCATTTCTTTTTCATCAACATACTCTGGCAACAAGAAAGCTTCTGGATAGCCAAGTTGATCACCTATAAATTCGCACACTCTTTCCACTTCTGGCGTATCCACAAATGCACATTGCAAACGAGTAATCTCTCCATTATAGCTAATAAGCATATCTCCTTTACCTATTAATTGTTCGGCCCCACCTGCATCAAGAATGGTACGGCTATCTATTTTTGAAGATACTTTAAAGGCAATTCGTGCAGGGAAATTCGCTTTAATAGTACCTGTAATAATGTTTACAGACGGACGTTGTGTAGCAATAATTAGGTGAATTCCTATGGCACGAGCCAACTGTGCTAAACGAGCAATCGGCATTTCCACTTCCTTGCCAGCAGTCATAATCAAATCGGCAAACTCATCTACTACTAGCACAATGAAAGGTAGATATTGATGTCCTTTTTGTGGGTTTAAACGTCTGTTAGTAAATTTCTCGTTGTATTCTTTGATGTTTCTACATCCAGCTTCTTTCAGTAAGTCATACCTATTGTCCATCTCAATACAAAGGGCATTAAGGGTATGAACCACCTTTTTGGTATCTGTAATAATGCTCTCTTCTTCGCCCGGTAGTTTTGCTAAGAAGTGCTTTTCAATTACCCTATACAGACTTAACTCTACCTTTTTAGGATCTACCAATACAAACTTTAATTGAGATGGATGTTTCTTGTAGAGTAATGAAACTAGCAATGTGTTGATACCTACAGATTTACCTTGCCCTGTAGCTCCAGCCATCAATAAGTGAGGCATAGTGGCAAGATCTACAATAAAGTTTTCATTATCTATTCTTTTGCCAATGGCAATTGGTAGTGAAAAAGGACTATTAATAAACTTATCCGACATTAATAATGTCTTCATGCTCACCACAGTCTTTTTAATGTTTGGTACTTCAATACCTATCGTTCCTTTTCCAGGTATAGGCGCAATAATACGTATTCCTAGTGCTGCAAGGCTAAGTGCAATGTCATCTTCTAAGTTTTTAATTCTACTTATACGTACACCCGGTGCAGGAACAATTTCATAAAGCGTTACAGTTGGTCCAACAGTAGCTGCAATACGCTGAATGGCAATATCATAGTTCATCAACGTTGAAACAATCTGATTCTTGTGCATTTCTAGTTCGGCGGGGTCATGAACAATTTTTTCACTTCCATGCGTTTCAAGTATTTCAAGAGGGGGGTATTTATAATCTCTAAGGTCTAAAGTAGCATCATAATTAGTATTAAGTCCTTGTTTAGGTATGATTGGCGGATTAAATACAAATGGGGTTTCTTCTTCTTCAATCAAATCTTCATCTTCTTCTAAAATACCATCTTGTGTGTCTTCATGTTGAGTATTCACGATTGTATCTTCTACAGAAGGTTTAATTTCAAGCTCCATTCCCCCAAATCCTTCTTTTGCCAAAGCAGCTTTAGCAATATCATGTACTGTAGGAATATCTGTTTCTAATGGTTGATTCAGATTCAAACTTGATTCATGTATCTTGTTGGTATCATCAATAAATAATTTTCCACCATCTTCTGCAATCTCTTCGGGTATATGTTCATTTATACTAAATTCAATCAGTGGGTTTTCTTTTGCAGTTGTTGTTTGGGGCATTATTACGGATACTCCTGCATTATCCCCTTTAAGCCTATTGTTGTTTGTAGGCAAAGTAAGTTCGCTCTCTTCTGTTGTCTCAATTGTGTCTGTTTTAGCAATGGGAATGCTACTATTTTCCTCCCCAGTTGTTTTTTGTTCTGAATGAAAAAAAGGCATTTCTGTATCATCAGCCTCGTCAAACTCATTAATAGACAATATTCCTTTTTCTTTTCGTTTAAATTCTGGCCATTTGAATGTTGGATTCACTCTCCATATAAAATAACTGAACACAGATGTGATAAGTAATGCACCTGTGCCAAAGTTTCCAATCCATTTCACAAACCAGTCATTTATCAACTCGCCAACAGCACCACCCCAGCTAAAATCGCTGAAACGTGCAAAGAAGGAAAGCGTCACGCTGAGTACAATCAAGCCGACGATTACATAGCGAAGGTTTCTTATCAAACTAAACACTTTTTTGCCAAATAATAGGTTTACGCCCAATACAAAAAAGAATGTGCAGAACAAGTAGGAGGCAAGCCCAAAGCCATTGTAAATGAATGTGTGGGCACTGTATGCGCCCAAAACCCCCAATAGGTTATGAATGACCACATCGTTTGTGGCAAATATTTTAATGCCAAATTGGTGCACTTTGTCTTGGTCATCTTGCCAAGTGAAAAGGTAAGATGTAAAGGCAATAAACAAAAACAACGAAAACAAAAGACTCGTTGCGCCCGCAATTTTTGTGGTGCGTTCGTCTTTCACAACTTCAGTCACGGTTACCTGCACCTCTTTATCCGGATTAAGCTCTTCAGGGCTTGGTGGGGGAGGGGCGGTTTTCTTTCTTAAAAGATTAGCCATACTAACAAATATACAATTCGTTTAAAAGAGGTATTCTAATTATAATGTCATGTGGATTACTTCTTTGTAGGAATAGAGGGGGGAGGGTGGTGTGAATAACTAAATGAAGTTTTAAATTTTGAATGATAAATTATCAATTACGTTACGCTGAACAATTACAATTATACATAACCTATAACTCGAAATTTAAAATTAAAAACTTAAAACAGTGTCTGAATTCCGTTTGCCAATCTGAACTCATGTTGCAATAACCATTTTTTTCTTTGCATACCACCCGAATAACCCACAAGGCTTTTATCTGTGCCTATCACACGGTGGCACGGCACAATAATCGCTATTTTATTTTTACCATTCGTACTAGCCGCTGCCCTAATTACCTTGGGATTACCAAGCTTTTTAGCCAAATCCATATAACTGATGGTTTTGCCAAAAGGAATCCCTAATAATTCATTCCAAACTTGTTGTTGAAAATCTGTACCTTCTTGATGGATGGCAATGTTGAAAGTTCTTCGTCTTCCCTGAAAAAACTCTATTAGTTGTTCAGTGCATTGGTGTAGCACATCGCTAACACCTGGTATGCCATGAGCCATTTGGTTACTATTATCCAAAAAGCTAATCTCTGTAATATAGCTTTCGGTGCCACCAATTTTGATTACTCCAATTGGGCTGTCATAATATGTATAATAGTATTCTTGCATAATCTCCTTTATAAAACGGGATAATGCAGTAGATATTGCGATAAGGCTAATATATTTTATTCTTTTTTTTAAAATTGATGGAAGTTAGTAGTTTATATTCAAAAGTCGATAGTCAAAAGTCGATAGTCGAAAGCAGATAGTCAAAAGTTGATAGTCAAAAGTTTAAAGTTGTTCGATTAGTATCCTTTTGGGAAATAAAAGTATTTCGAAATGATTCAAAGATTTTGGAGAATAATTAATTGAATTACCTAATAATGAGCAGTCACAAAATGTTTAAATTTAGTTGCACATAGCAAAAGAATATTATTACATTGAAATTCACTATTTGCTACTCTTTTCCTGCACTCACTTTAATAGGCATACTGTAAGCACCCCGTCCAGGTGTGTTGATACCCGCAATTCTATAATGGGCTGTGTCGCCCGGAGGAAGGTTAATAAGCGTGACACTGCATTTTGAAGGTGTGGCTTCTGTATCTTTAAAAATGATGCCATCTGTACTTGATTGAACAACATAACGATCGGCACCAACCAACTTATCCCATGATAACTTCAATTGACCAATCATGTCGCTTGTTTTTCCTTTTAATCCATATACCCTACCCAAAAGTTGTGATGCTGTACCGCTTCCTTTAACAGTTAATGAAGCTGTTTCTATTTTTGTGGCATCACCTCCACTGGCTTGCTGGATGTAAGCCAAGAATTTAACCATTATTTTTCTATGTGCTTTCAATTGTAGCCGCATTACGTTTGTAGCTGCTGGCCCTTTTTTGCGGGAGAGATTATATTTTGATTCTAGCAAGCTTGCTGAATCCCTAATTTCAATTAGTGTAGGGCTTGGTGTGGTATAGAAAGTGCTTTCTAAAGTGGCATCTGCTATTTCTCTTGTGCGCACTATAATTTGAACAACTGTTAATCCCCTGAAACCTAATACTGCTTGTGACATAATGTTACGATTTGAATTGTTTAAAAAAGAAATTTAATAAACCTTGTTTTCGTAAGCCATCAATACAGAAAATAGAGGGAAAATTTGAAGGGAAGCATTTGATAGTTGGTGTTAAACTTTTTTTGAAATGATCAGTTTTAAAAAAATGTCAACTGCGTTGTGTTTCAATGCATGTGTATCCAAAAAAGGTTCAGTTGGGTTTTAATAAATTATCAGTTATTTTACTGTCCAAGCGTAAGCTTATGTTTGAAAATAACTTGCAATTATTGTCATTTTGCATGAAATTAAGCCAAACCTGAATGTTTTCATGCCAACTTTACACCCTTTTAACATATAACCGCTTGTTTTCCAGTCTGTATCATGCATTATTTAACTGAATGCACATGCGTTTATACTAAAATGCAACGCTTTATTCAAAGAGCTAGAGACTTTTTTGTTTAGGTTATACACCCAAATTTCAATGCCTTTTTCTTTCTCATCAAAGGTGTGGTTAATAGTTGGATAAGTATTGAATTACTTTTCAATAATACAACGGAAAAAATTGGGTTAAACGTAAAAGAGTTTATATTATTGTGAGTATTGTGATTTTGTTAACATTTTTGATTGGTTTTTTATTACAATTCATACTAATCAAGGTGTGAAAGCCTCTTTGGATGTTACATATTTGTAGGAATGTATATATTCTAATTGGCAAAATATATTGAGCATGCTACCCCCCCCTGTATTGTGACTCCTATTAATTATTAATTATAATTAATGACTATCCGCTATTTGGTAAAATATTTCACGATCCTCATTAACACTTCGCTGTCATCCCGTAGGATCTAACCGTGTTATACAAATACCATAATTTTGTTAGATATCTATGGGATGAAAGCGAAGATTAAGGAGAAAGTAGTGAATTACCAATTAGCGGATAATCTTTCAAAATTTATTAACCATACGGTATTCTCCCAATGGGTACACACGTAACTACCTATTGATAACAGCCACATGTTACTTAATTTTGAAGCTGTTTTATAAAATTGAAATCAAGCCTTACTTACAATACTAGCTCGCTCTGTTAATAACCCTCACCATTATAAAGTTTCTTACGGACATTTCCCATTTAGTTCAAAGCTACAATTGTATGGTTTGCCTTGTTAATTGACTAAAGAACCAAGAATACTAACCCAATAGAATTCATTTATTGAATTTTTAAGAGAATATATTTGTGAAAACGGTAGTTTAATTACCGATTATTAAAAAAAGGTTAAGCTAGCAATGACTATTTTCTTACCTTCGTAGCTATTTTAATGGTTGTTTATTATGGCAAAGAATATATTATTACTCCTATTTGTTTCATTTTGCTTGTCCGCAGCAGCTCAAACCCCAAAATGGAAATTAGTCACTACACAGATATCTAAAGGGAAGTATCCAGGAAATGATTATATACAATTATTAGTGGATGGTAAAAATACTTGTAGTGAGGTTACTGGAGGTGATAGCGTTGCTAACCTTAGTAGAGTGGCCATTTATGATTCTAATCTTGATTCAATATATATAACTCGTGGAACAGATACCACATGGGGGCTAGGTTCTGGTAAATATCGTTTTCCTGCAAAAGCACCTTGGGATTCTATTTCTTTTGGAACTCAAATACTCGTTTACAATGATAAAAATACAAATAGTGAAGTTGGAAACATATTAGGATATAGTTTCCCCAACTTGTACATAGTTAAACTAAGTCAGTTAGAATTAATTGATAGTGCAAATGTTGATACTGCTTCTATTCAGTCTGTGGATTCGATTTTGCCATCACCAAAAGCACTTGGTTTTTCAAATCAACAAGGTGTTATGGCCATATTGAAAAATCCTATCTATCCTCCAAATTTCACAACTTCTGCCAGTGATTGGCTTTCATCATCTTCCTTAGGGAATGAATTGCCTGCGGGTAACAAAAACGAAATTGACACTTGGATTCCCACTTTGTTAGTGCCTGCTACTCACAATTTTTCATTTTATATTACTGCCGATCCTGGAATGCGTATTTTAACGATTGGTACAGATACTATTACAGGGAAGACTATTTATGATACCATCAAGGAATGTGCGCCCAAACAAGTACTATTAACCAAAAAAGGGCTTACTCTTTCGCCTAGTGATGTTAGTTTTACTTGGTTGGTGAATGGAGTGGCTGATACTATTTTTACGTTGAATGGTTCTGGGCTTACTGACACTTCTTACTATGGTGGAGATACGCTTACTGTTTCAATGTATCAAAATACTAACGTTTTACTAAAAGGTACAACTACTCTCAAATGTATTACTGGAAAGAAAAAAGACTCTTATTATGCATACACTAGACCCAGTGTTAAAGATATTCCTTCTCCTTTGAAAGCAACTATTTTTACAGATGATACACTTTCTAAACCACTGTACAATAGATACTACAAAGACACGGCAGGTATAATAGATTCAACACTTATATACATGGGCTTTTGTTATGGTAGTAGGGCTAAGTTCCATGCACATCCAGATTCTACCACATCCTCTGATGTATATGAATGGATAAGAAATGGTGTTGTTGTATCTTATGACACTACCTATATTGATAGTAACATTATAAAAGGAATTGATACCTTGCTATTTCACATAAGGAGTAATGTTCCTTGTCTTGTTAAGAACGACTTTTATGATACCATACTTGTTAGAGGATTAGACTCCTTGCCAATACCTAAAGTGTTTATTACGGGTGATTCTGGTATATGTTCTAATGTGAGTGATACATTCAGAGCTGTTTTTAGCCCTAATGCAATTGGTGATTCTTCTGCAGTTTATAATTTAGCTTGGTATGTGGGGGGAGTACTTACATTCTCAGATACTACAAACTATTTTGATGGTGATATTAGGCCTAAGGAATTTATTTTTTCCGATTTTACAAATGTTCAGGGAGATTCCTCTGTGTATGCAGTGTTATTAGCTAAAAAAACATTGAGCTGTCCTTATTACGATTCTGTAATGACAAACCCACCTGATTCTTTAACGGATACGAGTAACTCAATTCATTTACAGATTACGCCATTTGTTACTCCAACAGTTGCAAACATTATTGCAACACAAGATGGATTGTGTGCAAGACCATTTGTGGATAGTATTCAGTTCACTGCCACCACTGATAGCATTAATAATGGTGCTGGTAGTAACCCTAAGTTCCTATGGTATGTTAATGGAGTATCAGTAGATAATGGTGATGTTATTTTATTCGATAGTGCCCATGGTACACGCTCAGGAAGGGATACAATTATTAATAATCGAGATACTTCCATTTTAATCACTAATGGTGGCCTATATTATGATTATGATTCAATTGGCGTTAGGGTTATCAATACCACTGCAAAATGTTTTGCAGTAAGTGATACTTCTGATTTTAAGTATTTAGTACTTAAAACATTCGACCCTTATCCACCAACTGTTTCACTAAACATTAATACTTCTCAATCCTTCCCACTGTGCCAGTTAGATAATGTTGCAAGCATTCCTTTCACTTCTTCTGGTGTGAATTTAGGTGTCAAACCAAAATATATTTGGTACGTTAACAACATACCAGTTAATGATAGTACGAGTAGTTATTTATATGATAGGGTTAATGCAAACGACTCTGTTAAGCTCGAAGTGTATAGTAGTGTGGCTTGCGCAAGAAACCGAGATACCTTTGCAATTCAACCAATCACTATTACCCCGCCATTTACTGCTGCTGTTTATATAGATACTACCACAAATAATAGTAACCCAACATCAGTTTGTTTGAATGATTTCTTTAAGTTATTTCTTTTCGAAACAGATGGTCAAACTTTGGAGAACAACTCTACAACTTTTGATATTTACATAAACAATAATCTATATCAACAAGGGCTTCAATTACCATTAAATATTTCAGCTTCAAGTTTGAGTAGTGGTACGAATTCAGTTTTTGTTGTCACCCACAGTGGTGTTAACTGCACAGCTAACAAGAATGATACTAGTAACGTTATTACGATAATAGGCAAAACCGTACCTAACGTAAACCCTATCTCAGGATCATTAGTTAGTGACGGTGCAAATGCAGTTTGTGTTGGTTCATTTAAAGGAGTAAGTGAGTCAACTATCGGTGGTACATGGTCAGTAACACCTGCTACTGCTTTAAAAATAGATACTTTTGGGGTAATAAATGGTGTAGATACTGCTAAGGTTACAGGCCTAGATAATAATAGTAGCCCAGCAACGCTTACTTACACTGTTAAAGATGCCACAAATGGTTGTTCAACTTCTGTGAGTACAACAGTATCCATCAATTTAAATTCTTTCCCTCAGGATGTAATGGTCTATAAAACACGTTGCACTTTTGACCCTCTAAATATTGATACTATCTACAACAGTGGAAGTGTAGGAAACTGGTACACTAGCAATAGTAGCATTGCTACCGTTCAGGATTATGTATTTACTGACATAAATGGTAACCAACAACATGCAGGCATTGTAACTGCTGTAGGTAATGGAAAGGTTTACATATATGATTCTATTTTTGCGCCAGATTGCGGTAGCACTGTAAGGATTGACACCCTATTGGTTGGACCTCCAGTTATAGATTCTATTACTGGCGACAAAGTTATTTGCCTATATCCTAATGGTTCAACACAACTGACTGCTCACGTTTCCGGTGACACGGCACATTTATGGAGTAGTGATAATTTGAATGTAGCAACGGTTGATACAAATGGATTGGTTACCACTGTGGGGCAAGGAGATGCCAACATAACCTTTACTGCTTATAATGTTTGTACAGGTGGTTTCTCATCTGCTTCTAGTAGTTATCAAATTCATGTAGGTGCGCCCACTTATGCAGGTAATATTTCTGGAACAAGTAATCTTTGTGTTGGCTCAAGTACAACATCAAATCCATTTACTAGCAATGTGTCTGGCGGTATTTGGAGTATTAAAGATCCAATTTATGCACAGATTGATTCTGTATCAGGTGTAGCCACTGGTAAAGTGGTTGGTTCAGATAGCATTTTATATACTGTTTCCAATAAATGTGGTTCTTTTTATACTTCTTGGCCAGTTACCATTTCAACAGAACCTGCTAAATACCCTATTACTTCAAGTGATTCGATTGTGTGTACTTCTTTCGGGAATAATACCCTTCAACTTTCAAATGCACAAACTACAGGTGGTTCATGGGAAAGTCTTAATACTGATCTAGCTACTGTTGATCCTAATTCAGGATTAGTTACTGGTTTAAGTAATGGTCTTGCGACAATTAGATATACTGTTACTCAAAGTTGTGGTAGTTACAATACTGATACTATAATTGTTGTAGGTGCGCCAGTGAAAGGGTCTTATCTATATAATAGTCCGATTTGTACAAAAGATACAGTTAAAATATCCAATACAATTCGTGGTGCTAAGTCGTATTCTTGGAGTGTTATTAAGCAAGATGGTAACAATTTAAAAACTATCGAGGGTAATCAGCCAACAGGTGTTTTTACAGGTGTAGATGGTGGAAATGCTACTATTCTTTTTGTGGCGTTTAATAGATGTGGCTCTTCATTGAAAGATTTGTCTGATTCTTCAAACTATGTAAACATTAAAGTTAATGGCTTACCTGCCATTACTACCATAGCTGGTAAATCTGAGGTATGTTTGAAAGATACCACCACTTTGGTTGCTGGTTCAGTGTTGAATGGAGTTTGGAGCAGTGAAAGTGCAAATGTTGCTACTGTTTCACAATCTGGATTCCTTACTGCTGTTGGAACAGGATCGACCTCAATTAGTTATAAAGTCTTTGATGCCTCAACAGGTTGTCACGATTCTGTTACTACTATTTTCAAAGTAGATTCTATACCTGTTGTTCCTGCAATAGTTGGTGCAAATAACTTATTCTGTACTAATAGAAATATTTTACTTACAGATGCTAAACTTAATGGTGTATGGTTTAGTAGTGATAATTCAATTGCAAAGGTTGACCTTACTGGTATTGTTACTGGAGTGAAATCTGGAAGTGTTAATATCGTTTATAAATTCACAGATAGTCATGGATGTAAAGATTCTTCAATTGCACCAATAAACGTATTTACAACACCAATTGTAACCCCAATAGTTGCTAGAAAGTCTGAGTTATGTGTAAAAGAGGTTATAACCTATACTAATAATACTGCTAAAGGTGTTTGGTTCTCGACAGATGCCTCAGTAGCGAATGTTAATTCGGATGGTGCAGTCACTGGTTTAAAGGCAGGGGTTGATACCATAATTTATAAAGTAACTACTACTGATGGGTGTGCTGATTCTGCTAAATTAATTATTACTATCGACTCAGTTCCTACAGTAAATCCAATTGTTGGTGCTGATGTTCCTTTCTGTTATGGCAGAACAGTTTCTTTAACTGACTCTTTAATTGATAATAATTATTTTGCAAAATGGAAGAGTCAAAATACAACTATTGCAACAGTTAACCAAGACGGTAAAGTGTCTTGTATTCAGCCAGGTAGCACCAATATAGATTATACGGTTACAAATGGTAAAAATTGTTCAAACACAGCTACTGTTTCTATTACTGTAAATGCAATACCTCCAATAGGACCTATTGAGGGTGTTGATAAAATTTGTGTTGGGGTAACTACATCTCTAACAAATATACTTGCGGGTGGCGTATGGAAAAGTTCCTCACCTTTAATTGATGCGATAGACTCTGTTTCTGGTAAGCTAACAGCACTTGCTGCAACAAAAGACGAAACTGTAACTATAAGTTATAAAGCTTTTAATAATGGCTGTGATACAAGCGTAAGTAAGGCTATTCTTACTCAACCTAAACCATCAATACAACCGATCAGTTATACTAAGGATTCTGTAAATACAGGGTTGACTATTAAGCTTAATGATGCAACTAAACCTGGTACTTGGTCAAGTTTAAATGAAAATATTGCTTCGGTAGACATTGACAGTGGCGTTGTTAAAGGTGTTTATCCTGGTAAGGCACAAATAGTATATACTGTTAAAAGTTCAGCACTTTGTGAAGCTTACGATACATTATTGATTACAGTTCTAACACCTTTGGTTGATGTGTATGTTCCTAACTTCTTTAGTCCTTCAAGTACGAATGATTCTGATAAAGTGTTTAAGGTATTTGGTCAAAGCATATCTGCGATAGATTTTAGAGTATATAGTCCGTGGGGTACAATGGTTTATCATACAACAGACATTCATTCAACGGGATGGGATGGAAAATATAATGGAACAGATATGCCAACAGGTGTATATGTCTACACCGCAAGAATTACAGTAAAAGACTTAGATAATAAGCAAAGTGTTATTACTAAAAAGGGAGCTGTTAATTTAGTAAGATAGAAAAATGATGAAAATGAAAAAGGTTTTTTTTATAATGTTACTAGGGGTGTCTACTTTAGTTAAGGCACAAGTTGATCCCCATTTTTCACAGTATTACATGCATCCATTGTGGTTAAACCCTGCCTTAACAGGAGCTATCAATGGGGATTATCGTGTAGCTGCAATTAATAGAAATCAGTGGAGTAGTATAACTAATGCTTTTTCTACTCAAGGTTTAATGGCTGATTTAAAGACAGATAAGAATATAAATTTAGGACTTAGTCTTTTGCAACAAAATGCTGGTGATGCTGGCTATAAGTACTTTAACGGATTAGCTTCAATATCCTATTCTGGAATCAAGTTTGGAAAAGAGGGACTAAAGATTTTAACTTTTGGAATGAGTGCTGGTTTGGTAAATAGACGCTTTGATTTTACTAATGGGCAATGGGGAGATCAATATACTCCATTTTTAGGCTATGATATCAGTAAAACCTCAGCTTATTCGCGTACTGGTAAAAAGTCTGTATCAACGTTAGATCTGAGTGCTGGTATAGCTTATTATGATGGTGATCCAGAAAAAAAGATAAATTTCTTTGGTGGATTCTCCGCAGCACACCTTAACCAAGCTAAGGATTTATTTATAGATACTACTATCAATAATGGTAAAGTGCCAATGCGTTTCACTCTGCATGGCGGTGCAAGAATTCTTCTTTCTGATAGAGCTAGTGTTGTGCCAAACGCATTGATAATGAAGGAAGCCGGAACAACAGAAATGATGCTTGGTGGATATTTGCAATTGGCTGCTACTGATGATTTTGATATTATGGGTGGTTTAAATTATCGTTTTAATGATGCTTTTTACCCTTATCTAGGAGTCAATTTTAACAATTTTATTATTGGATTAAGTTACGACTTAAACACATCTACTTTAGGTTCTGGTGCAAAGGGATCAAGTAGCTATGAGTTTTCGTTGATGTATACAAATAAGAAAGGTACAGATAAAGGATTCTTTAAATGTCCTAGATTTTAATATAGAACAATTTTATAATTCTATAAACGATAAAATTAATGTTGAAGCGTATATTTTTTGCCGCACTAGTGCTTATTTTACAACAATATGCAAATGGTCAATCTTCCTTTGCTCTAAAGAAAGCTGATATTTATTATAAGGATAGTTCATACTATAATGCTATTCTTAATTACGAAATTTATCTAGGAATTAGAACAGCTCCTGCCCTATATGCGCCATATTCTAATAATAAGAAAAAAAAGTTATTATCTGTAGATGAAGTAACTGATAATAAGCGCAACTCTGATGGAGCTTTTTATAACTTAGCTCAATCTTACAGATATTTAAATGATTATGTTACTGCCGAGAAGTGGTATGAGAAACTATTAGAAACTCGTTCTTCAAAGTTTCCTTTAACTAGGTTATGGCATGGCATCTGTTTACGTGCAATGGGAGATTATAAATCTGCTGAAAAAGATTTAAGACGTTTTGTAAAGGATAACGCTAAAGGTGATCAAGACTATACCACATTGGCTAATAATGAATTAAACACGATTAGTTTTATTAGACAACAAGTAGAAACCAAAAGGCCTCCTGCTTTTGCAATACACAAGCTTAAAGGTGATGTTAATAAAATTGAAGGTGCTTATTCTCCTATTGTATTGAATGATACAACGCTTCTTTTTACTTCTGCCCGTATTATTGATACTGTTGGTCAGTTTAGTAAAGTAAACAGCCATGTTAATCATTTATTTACTAATACTATTTCTCTAATAGATTCAGTTGTTGGTAATTCTACAAAATTGAAATTTCCTTCTTCTATTTCAAGTAATGAAGGTACCCCTACTATTTCTTCTGATGGTAATTCTATCTATTTCACTAGATGGGAAGGGACAGAAGGAAAAATTAGCTCATCAATTTATGTAAGCAGAATGAAAGCTGATAGCAGTTGGGGAGATCCTGTTAAGTTAGATGAAAAGATAAATAAAGTTGGTTATAATTCTAATCAACCTTTTTTAACAGATGATGGTAAGTATTTATTATTTGCTTCTGATAGACCTGAGGGGCTTGGTAAATATGATATTTGGGCTTCTGCTTTAGACACCTCTGGTTTTGCAGAACCATTCAATCTTACTACTATTAATTCTAAGGATGATGATAAAGCCCCTTTTTACCATACTAGTAGTAAAACATTGGTTTTTTCTTCAAATGGAAGAATTGGAATGGGAGGTTTTGATTTATACATGGCTACTGGAGATTTAACCTCTCTTTCTACTCCTGTAAATATGGGGGCTCCAATTAATTCTGTTAAAGATGATAACTACTTTTTCAGTGCTTCTAAGGATTCATTGATGAAGAGGGCATTTGTTAGCTCTGATCGTGCATCTGAGTGTTGTTTAGAGGTTTTTACAATTGAAAGACTACCAAAGAAAATATTTAAACAAAAGATTGATGGTTTACTGTCTGATTGCAAAACTGGTTCACCAATACCTTATGCTTCTATTACCATCAATAATTCTGTTGATACTTCTAAAAATATTAAACTTGGTACAAATGTTAAAGGTCTCTTCCTTGTTAATTTAACCGATTCAACTGCGGGATTAACGTTTAAAAGGAAAGGGTATAATGATAGAACGCAGGCATTTAGATTTAATAATGACATCTATGTTGATACTACTTTTTTGATAGAGGTTTGTTTAGCTAAATCTAAAAAGCTTAATCATAAGCTTCACCTAGATGCAACTGTGGTGGATTGTGAAACTAAAAAGCCACTCTCAAAAGCTTTTGTTACAGTCTTAAATGCTGTTGATACAAGTAAAAATGTAGTTTTAGCAACCTCGACTCTAGGTACATTCAAGTATGATTTAAATGATTCTATTGATGGCTTTTGGTTTGAAAAGAAAGGCTATTATGATAAGGATGTTCATTTTAAGTTAGAGTCTGATTCAATTGACAATGACACAATCTTTAAAAGTACATATTGTATGGAAGTTTTTAAAGCTGAAAATACAAGTAATCCCTCACAAATAGTTTCTGAGAAGATTGTTACCAAAGTTGTTGAGAATATTAATAGGAGTGATTCAGTTACAGTTCATTTTGACTTTAATAAAACTGAATTGAAACGTGAGGCAATTGAACAATTAGATAATATCTTGGCTATACTTAAAACATATCCAACTATTTTCTTAGAATTGAACATTAGTGGACATACGGATGCTAAAGGTTCCGAGGAGGTTAACCTAAAAGTTGGTCGTCAACGTGCAATGGCTTGCTTGGACTATATGATTCAAAAAGGAATTAGTGAGTCAAGACTTAAATTAGTTTCTAGAAGTTACCATGATCAGGTTGCACCTGATTTTATTAATAATAAAGACAATCCGGACGGACGGGCTAAGAATAGAAGGGTTGTGATTAAAGCAAAAGCTTCTTTATTAGCTCCTTCTAAAACGAACTCTTCTAATAAATAAGTTATTTAACTTATTACAAAGGCAATATCTTCTCAGGTATTGCCTTTTTTTTATTTTATAAACTAATCTATTTCATCCTTGTTACTATATAAATTCTTGAGATGATAATAAAACATAGAATTGTAGTTGCTATAACTGGTGCTAGTGGTTCCATTTATGCAAAAGTATTATTGGATAAACTAATGTTACTCTCCAATCAATGGGATGCCGTTGGTGTTGTAATGAGTAAAAATGCAAGAGAGGTTTGGTATACAGAATTAGGGAATGAAGACTATGATAAATATCCGGTGTCTTATTATGAGAAAACTAACTTCTCAGCACCTTTTGCTTCGGGGTCTGCAAAGTATAATTCTATGATAGTAGTTCCTTGTAGTATGGGAACACTTGCTAGAATTGCCAATGGCGTTAGTGACGATTTAGTAACACGTGCCGCCGATGTTATTTTGAAGGAAAGGCGAAAACTAATTTTAATGGTAAGGGATTCCCCTTTTAATCTTATTCATATAAAAAACATGGAATCAGTAACTCTCGCTGGTGGAATAATATGCCCGGCTTCCCCTTCTTTTTACAGTCGCCCAACCACCATTGAAGAAGTTGCAGCTACTGTTGTTGATAGGGCTTTAGACCTTGCTGGCTTTGATATCGACACTTTTAGATGGGGGAAAGGGAATGAATAATATAATAATTCATTCCCCTTTAGTTTATTCACCATAACAATATTGAACCTATAATATACATATAGCAAAAAATAGAATAGTTTATTTCTTCTTATTGGTTGACCTGATTTTTTATATTTTTCTTTTTGTATTTTAATTTTCGTGTTGTTCAACCCAATCAAGTATGGAGTCTACTAAAATTGTATTTTCTTTTTCTGTGCCAATAGTAATTCTTAAACAATCTTCACATAGCTTCACATTACTTCTATCCCTTACCACAATTCCTTTTGTAAGCAAGAATTCATATACTTTATGTGCATCTTTTATTTTTACTAATAAAAAGTTGGCATCAGATGGAAATACTTTTTCTACTGTAGGTACTTGTTGCAATACATCTGCTAAGGCAATACGCATATCCACTATTTCAGTAATCATGTCATTTACTTGCCCAACTTCTTCTAATGCCTTTAATGCTAGCTCCTGAGTAGCTTGATTAATGTTGTATGGTGGTTTGGTTTTATTAAGAATTGATATTATTTCTTTTGATGCAAATGCCATTCCTAATCTCAAGGCTGCCAATCCCCAAGCCTTACTAAATGTTTGTAGGACTACGAGGTTTTTATATTCTCCAAGTTCTTGTATAAATGTTTTTTGTTTTGCAAAGTTTATATATGCCTCATCGATAACCACTAAGCCATCAAAATTATTTAGAACAATTTCAATGTCTGCTCTATTCAATGAATTTCCTGTTGGGTTATTTGGAGAACAAAGCCATATAATCTTTGTATTTTCATCAATTAGTGTTTCAATATGTGCTAGGTTTAATTGAAAGTCCTCCAATAATGGAGCTGTCTTAATAGATATGTCATTAATGTTAGCACTTACTTGATACATGCCATAAGTAGGGGGGCAAATTATCACATTATCCTTTCCTGGGTTACAAAAACATCTATAGAGTAAGTCAATACATTCATCACTTCCATTTCCTAAAAAGATATGTTCAGAGGTAATCCCTTTAATGGCACTTAAAGCGGTCTTAACTGCATGTTGATGAGGGTCGGGGTAACGGTTGTACCACTTTAATAGAGGACTTCCTAAGCTATTCTCATTGGCATCAAGATATACATCTGCACTTCCACTAAATTCATCACGAGCAGACGAATATGATACTAAATTTTTTATATTTTCTCTGGTAACTTTTTCTAAATCGAACATGCCTACTTCTTTTTATATTTTCTAAGCGGCACGAAAATAACTTTTATAACCTTTTAATAGTAATATATAACTTCTTTTATTTATTCAGCAATAAACATTAAGCGTTTCAACTTCAAGATTTATTTGGGTTTAAGCTAATCAGGTTTTAGGTTGGGGTTTCAATTATCCAGAATCTTATAGCCTATTTTATTTATGGAGTGAACTTTTGAATTACATAAAAAAAGGAAAGAGAATTAATCTCTTTCCTTTTTTTATTTATGCTTTAAAATATGTGAAGATTGCTCTGTGTTATTGATATATAAATTTATATTACAAAGCCATCATGAAGGATAGCTCCTTTTTTAACAACTATAATACCATCTTTCACACTGTAAAGTGGATGATCTGTGTTTTCTAAGTGTTTGCCTCCTATAATTCTTACATCATTTCCAATGCGGCAATTTTTGTCAATAATTGCATCTTTAATGTAGCATCTTTCACCAATCCCAATCCTAGGAATTCCTTTTTGTAAGCTTTCTTCCATTACTTCAAGGGTTTCGTAATAATCGTTACCCATTATGTACGAACTTACAACTGTGGTTCCATAACCAACTCTTGACCGAATACCCACCACGCAATGTTCAAGACGAGAGGCGTTAATAATTGACCCTTCTGCAATTAATGTTTTTTCAAGTGTAGTGCCACTAATTTTTGCAGGTGGAAGCATTCTAGCACGTGTGTATACTACATTCTCATTATCGAATAAATTAAATTCAGGTATATCTTGTGTAAGAGCCAAGTTAGCTTCAAAAAAGGAATGTATGTTTCCTATATCTGTCCAATACCCTTCATATTGATAGCTAGACGTTTTAAATTCAACTATCGAGTTTGGAATTATCTCTTTACCAAAATCAGTAGCATTTGGGTGTCTATCTTTTAGTAGTGTATTCAATACTTGTTTATTGAAAACGTAAATGCCCATTGAGGCTAAATAGTTACGTCCTTGTTGTTGCATTATTGCCCCAGTATCACTTACCCATTCATTTAAAATGTCTTTTCCTGGCTTTTCTATGAAAGAAGTAATAATGTGATCCTCATCTGTTTTTAGGATGCCAAATTCAGTTGCATCTTGTGCATTAACAGGTATGGTTGCAATTGAAATATCTGCACCTTTTTCCTTGTGTGCTTCAATCATTGCTGCAAAATCCATTTGATATAATTGGTCTCCGCTCAATATCAAGATATGTTCAAACTCAAGGTTCGAAATATGTCTAAGTGATTGTCTAACAGCATCTGCTGTTCCTTGAAACCACCCTGGGTTATCAGGCGTTTGTTCAGCTGCCAAAATATCTACAAATCCAGTACTGAATGCACTGAAATGATAGGTGTTTTTGATGTGCTTGTTTAGAGACGCAGAATTAAATTGCGTTAAGACAAACATTCTGTTAATTGTACTATTCATACAATTACTGATTGGAATATCAACTAATCGATACTTACCTGCAATAGGTACGGCTGGTTTTGAGCGTGATGCAGTTAGTGGAAACAGGCGGCTTCCAGCTCCTCCGCCAAGGATTACTGCCACTACTTTTTTACTTAAAGAGACCATATATAAAAGATTTATTCATTGAGAACAAGCAAAAAAAAATTGCGGTGCAATATATTATTTATTCCGCTCTTTATGTCTTTTTCCTGTAAATACTTTGCTAAAACGGGGCAAGTATTCTGCATTAATATTTATTCATTGTAACACTATTTTTCACAATGAAAAGTTTACCTATCTCATTCTATTTTTTATCTAGCATAGTTCTTTGTATTAGTGAAATGCTCATCTAAAATAATGGGATCATTTTGTAGGATTTAGCGTTATTTGCACTAAATAGTTATATGAAACCCAACAAACAGAATTTTTCGGTATCACTTTTTAATGCCTTTGAGGGTTTATATTATTTCTTTAAGAATGAGCGAAACGGACAGATACAATTGTTGATTTTGCTTTTAACAATGAGTTTAGGGTTTTACTTCTGCATAACTCGATCAGAGTGGCTTTCTGTAATAGTCTGTTTTGCATTAGTCCTTTCTTTAGAAATGATAAATACTGCAATAGAAAAACTCTCTGATATGGTTGAACCAAACCTTAACCCGCATATCAAAATAATTAAGGACGTTACTGCTGGGGCAGTGTTTTGGGCTTCCTTTATTTGTGTAATTGTTGGGGCTGTGATATTTATACCAAAAATTAAACAGCTTTTAACATGATGGTTTAAGTTTAACCACAGTAGTATTTAATTTAATATAATTGGGTTGTGTATCAGATATAATCATCATCAGCTAATTATTTCAGATAAAAAGGGTTTCGTACCTATTATTCAACTAATAAATCCCCTACTTTTGCCGCCTAAAAATTTTAAGTAATGAAGACAGTTACAATCGAAGGACAATTGAGAACCGGCGTTGGCAAAAAAGCAGCCCGTCAACTACGCGCTCAAGAATTAGTGCCTGGTGTAATTTATGGTGGGTCAACAGAATTAACTTTTGCTGCACCAGCAAAAGCTTTCAAACCATTAGTATACACAGGAGAGTTCCAGTTTGCGGAAGTGAACTTGGACGGAAAAAGTTATAAATGTATCTTAAAGGATCTACAGTTTGATACTGTAACCGATGTATTGATACACGTTGATTTGCTTGAACTTGTTGATGACAAGAAAGTATTGGCCGATTTACCGTTGAAATACGTAGGTACTTCAAAAGGGGTTAAAGAAGGTGGTAAATTAGTAGTTAAAATGAAAAGCGTTAAGGTTAAAACCTTACCTAAATTCTTAAAAGAATCTATCGAGGTGGACATCACTAATTTAGGTTTGAATGAGAACTTGCGTGTTTCTGACATCGTTACTTCTGACATAGAAATAATGAATTCCCCTCGTATTCCAATTGCGTCTGTTGTAATGACTCGTCAATTGAAACAAGCAGAAGCTTCAGCTGCTAAGGACGAAAAGAAGAAATAATTCATTTCTCTACGGAATTTATAATTCAGAAAACAAATTATATACTCCCAGTTGCAACTTGCAACTGGGAGTATTTTTTTAATCCCTATCAAAAAGTAGCCTATCACCTTTAACCGATTCATCAAAACCATTAGTTGAATAAGCCAAATGACCACTCACAAATGTGTGTGTAATGCTTGCTGGCATCCTAAAACCTTCTAATGGACTCCATCCACATTTATATAAAATATTCTCTTTAGAAACAGTATATCCCTCATTCATATCCACCAAAACTAAGTCGGCCATATAACTTTCTCTAACAAAACCTCTATCTTTTATCTCAAAACAAGTTGCCACATTATGGCTCATTTTTTCTACCACTTTCTCCATGCTTATCTTCCCTTGTTGCACATAATAAAGCATCAAACCCAAACTATGTTGCACTAATGGCAATCCTGCATGTGCTTTTTCATACGGTTCATCTTTCTCAGCCCAAGTATGAGGGGCATGGTCTGTGGCAATAACATCTAGCCTATCATCTAGCAAAGCCTCCCATAAAGCTGTTTTGTTGTTTGGAGATTTAATAGCAGGATTACATTTAATTTGATTACCCAATCTTTCATAATCATCACTTGTAAAATGGAGGTGATGCACACACACCTCTGCGGTAATTCTTTTGTCCTCCAAAGGAAGCATGTTCCCAAATAATTGTAACTCTCTTGCTGTAGATATATGAAGAATATGAAGACGGCTATCAAATTTTTTGGCCAACTGAATAGCTTTAAAAGAAGATTCAAAGCAAGCCTCTTCATTCCGAATTATTGGGTGGTCAGACGGATGTAATGTTCCTATTTGTTCTTTAAGGTTGCGTAGGTTGCTCTTAATTATGCTTTCTTCTTCGCAATGGGTAGCTATTAATAGTTCACTGTTTTCAAATATTTTACCAAGCATCAATGGGTTATCTACCAATAAATTACCTGTGGAGCTGCCCATAAATATCTTCACTCCACAAACTTCCTTTTTCTTCTTATTGGTCTGTAGAACCTCTTCCAAATTGTCGTTTGCTGTGCCCATAAAAAACGAATAGTTAGCCAAGGAACTCTGTTTGGCAATGGCATATTTTTCTTCTAGCAATGCTTGTGTAAAAGTAGGCGGATTGGTGTTTGGCATTTCCATAAAACTAGTTACGCCACCAGCAACGGATGCTTTTGCTTCCGACTGAATATTGGCTTTATGGGTTAAACCAGGTTCTCTGAAATGAACTTGATCATCAATGCATCCAGGTAAAAGGTATTTGTTGGTACCATCAATTTCAACTACCGCTCCTTTGACTCCTATTGATGAATCTATTCTCTCAATTCTTTTATTTTTTATTAGTACATCACCAAATTTTTTCTTGTTATCAGATACAATGCAGGTGTTTTTTATTAAATAATTAACCATAGTTTCTTTTTTTACAATTTATTTTGCGGGGCAATATACAAGATTTCGATTTGTGCTAATAGATTGATCATATTTAAGGATTGTGATGAATATTGAAGATAAATGAGGTTGGAATTTGGGGAAAAGGAAGATAGTTTATAAAATTATCAACTATCAGATTTGAAAAGAATAAAAGAGTGATTTTATATTTGAAAGGAATAAATTGTGACAAATTTTTATTGGTTTAAGTTAACGCATCCTAATTATTATTAGTATAAATAGGAATATCTCAAATACAAATAGAGCAATTGCTGCAGAATGCAGCATCTTTTTAACTTATCACCTATAACGTATTACTTATAAATTCTTTGTTTACTGCAAATTATTCTACACAAGTTGTCATTAAACTTATAATTTAATAAGTAAGAAATCTATAAAAAGTCTTTTTACTAGTATCTGATTCCAGAGAGTCCCTCAATGAGTTAATTTAACTGCTCCCATATTCCAGAGACTACCTAAATGAGTTTGTTTTACTAGTATCAGATTCAAGAGACTACCTAATTCTAATTTGACAGATTAAAATGATCGTTATCCCTCAGGAGCTATACCGCTAATTTCATGAGGAAAAGTGATAAATTTTTATGCACCGGTTTCGACTCTAAGAAAGTTCTAAACTTTCTCGAAGCTTATCCCAAACACGCAGAAAATTTCAAAATGAGCTCTTTCTTTTGTCCTCTTTCTTCCATTTATTCAACTGAATCACGCTTAAATTCACTTGAGTCAGACAAAGATTCACCTGAGTCAGTCCACGACTCACCTGAGTCAGACAAAGATTCACCTGAGTGACTCGACGACTCACTTGAGTCAGACAAGGATTCACCTGAGTCAGTCGACGACTCACTTGAGTCAGTCAAGGACTCACCTGAGTCGTGGACTGACTCAGGTGAGGAAATGACGTTTTTTGATGCTAAAATTGCTAGAGTAAATGATGTATTCATTGACAGTAAAGGGTTTAAAGGAGTTTGTAGATTATACTCAACAGAATTTGGTTTGCGAAATGAGAGAAGCTTCATTCATTTGAAATCAAAGGAATTAATCATTCCTTATGGTCAAATCAATTTTCACAAGTGAAACCAACCTCAATATTTTATTCTCACAAAACAAGGGTTTACCTGTTGTTCTAAAGATTTTAATAAAAAAAGAATGCCTAACCTCAAAATATTAAACACAAGCATTATGAAATCTAATGTGTCAATGTAGAACTAAATGAGTTTGTATTACTAGTATCAGCTTTCAGGGAGTGCTTCAACTACTTTTTTTGCCAATCAAAGAACTCCGCATTTCATTTAGTGATTTCTTTGGTAGATAATAAGTTATTAAATGTCTAAATATATACCTTAGTTTCGAGGTGTACTTTCAATGTCGTTAAGTTAAGGAATTTTTGATTGATTTTATTACTTTTGTGACTTGAAAAAAAGTTGTAGGATTATAGGGGTAATTTATTAACACATATAAATACGAATCTGGATGACGAAGATTTTAAACGCCGTAACACC
>CANFLL010000041.1 GCA_947447825.1 Chitinophagaceae bacterium
GTTCTTGCAAACAGTGGATAATATCCTCAAAAAAACAACTGAGGCAATCAGACCTAACAGAACCTTTCCCAGAAAACATAAACAGAAAAAACCTAAATCAATGAACTATAAAATAATGTGATGAAATCTCTTAACTTAACGACATTGGGTGTACTTTGCAAAAACAGGAAAGATATGTTACTATTTTTCAGTAGTTTACCCTAGAATTGTGAAAGTTGAGAACTTTTAATGAAGGCCTTGTTGGGCGTTGATAAATTATGAAATAAATAAAAAGTAGAAGAAGATTTTATGCAAGTGATTAAGGATTTTATTGTTCAATATGACCTTTTGCCACATCCAGAAGGAGGATATTTTAAAGAAACCTACAGAAGCGAAATAGTGTTGAAGGAGGCGGCATTGCCGGATAGGTTTCGGGGAGTTAGGAGCTGTAGTACTGCTATTTACTTTTTATTAGAAAAAGGGAATTTTTCTGCTTTCCATCGCATAAAAAGCGATGAGTGTTGGCATTTTTACGCTGGTCAAACTTTGCATATTTATGTAATAGAACCATCAGGTATTTTTAAAACCATTAAACTTGGAAACAATATGGCTAATGGGGAATTTTTTCAGGCAGTAGTGCCAGCCAATAGCTGGTTTGCTAGTGAACCTGCTCCAGAAAGTATTTATAGTTTTGTGGGATGCACGGTTTCTCCCGGGTTCGATTTTGAGGACTTTGAAATGGCAAAAGGGGAGGAGTTGTGTTCAATTTATCCCAACCATAATGAAATTATTTTAAGGCTATGTAGGCAATAGTTTATTAAAATCCATTATATTTTTTATTTCCGAAATGAAACGATTACCAATGCCTACCACCATTTCTCTATATTTGCGCCCACAAAAATGGATTAATAATGTATAGAACGCATACGTGTGGCGAATTGAGGATAGACAAAAAGAATGAAACCGTAACCCTTGCTGGCTGGGTGCAGACGGTACGGAAGTTTGGTAGTATCACATTTGTTGATTTGAGAGATAGATACGGGATTACCCAATTGTTGTTTAATGAATCATTGAATGGGTTATTAGATGCAAATCCTTTGGGAAGAGAGTTTGTTTTGCAAGCAACGGGCAAGGTAAATGAGCGTAGTAATAAGAACTTAAACATCCCAACCGGCGAAATAGAAGTAGCAGTAACAGAATTTAAGGTGCTGAATAAGAGTGCGGTTCCTCCGTTTACCATTCAGGATGATACGGATGGCGGTGACGACTTACGCATGAAATACCGTTACCTAGATCTTCGTCGTAATGCCGTAAAACGTAACCTAGAGTTGCGTTATGCAGTAAACAGAAGTACCAGAAATTACCTGCATGAAAACAATTTCATGGATATTGAAACCCCTTTCCTCATAAAATCTACTCCTGAGGGCGCAAGAGATTTCGTTGTACCTAGTAGGATGAATGGAGGGCAGTTTTATGCGTTGCCGCAAAGCCCGCAAACGTTTAAACAACTACTAATGGTGAGTGGTTACGACCGTTACTATCAGATTGTGAAGTGCTTTAGGGATGAAGATTTGCGTGCAGACCGTCAGCCAGAATTTACCCAGATAGATTGTGAGATGGCTTTTGTAGAGCAAGAAGACATTCTACAAATGTTTGAAGGATTGGTAAAAAGGATATTTAAGGATGTAAAAAACATTGATTATAACGAAGTAGTAAAGCGCATTACTTGGGAAGAAGCGATGTGGAATTATGGTAATGATAAACCAGATATCCGCTTTGGTTTAGAGATTGCCAACTTAAAATTCCCTAAGCACGCTTTCCCAACAAGAGAGGCGTTGAACCCTAACCAAAATAAGGCAGGCAATGCAGAACATGCTGCTTTAGAGAGCGATTTTGCTGTGTTTAATGATGCAGAAACTGTATTGGCTATCGCCATTCCTGGTTGCAGCGAATATACCCGCAAGCAAACAGACGAATTGGTAGAATGGGTAAAGCGTCCTCAGATTGGTATGAAGGGATTGGTTTTCATTAAGTGTAATGCCGATGGAACATTTAAGAGTAGTGTAGATAAATTTTATTCTGAAGATAAACTAAAAGCCATTGCTGAGGCTACCAATGCTAAAGCAGGTGATTTGATATTGATTTTAGCTGGTGCAGAAGAGCGTACCCGTAAAGCAACTAGTGATTTAAGAATGGAAATGGCAACCCGTTTAGGTTTGCGTAAGAATGATGAGTTTAAATTGTTGTGGGTACTAGACTTTCCGTTGTTTGAATATGCAGAAGAAGAGAACCGTTGGGTAGCTAGGCACCATCCGTTCACGTCGCCAAAGCCAGATCAGATAGAAGTAATGATTAATAACAATCCAGTTATTGAAGATGCATCAAAATATCTGGAACATCCATACAGTAACATCAAGGCGAATGCTTATGATATGGTATTGAACGGTAATGAAATAGGCGGTGGAAGTATTCGTATCTTCCAAAGAGAACTTCAAGAAAAGATGTTTGCTGCCTTGGGCATGACCGAAGAAGAAGCTAACCACAAGTTTGGGTTCTTACTAGGTGCCTTCGAATATGGTGCGCCTCCACACGGTGGTTTGGCTTTTGGTTTCGATCGGTTGTGTGCTATCTTGGGTGGTAGCGAAAGCATCCGGGACTTTATTGCTTTTCCTAAAAACAATAGCGGTCGCGATGTAATGCTTGATGCACCAAGCACCATCGATGATAAACAATTGAAAGAATTGCAGATTAAATTGAACTTGAATTTATAATAGCATATTGTTTATGTCACTTTAGTAAAGGGTTGTCTAAAACAGACAACCCTTTACTTTTTAAAAGAGACAATAGTGTACTTTTTGAAAAAAGGATGGATGTGTTTAAGATTTAGTAATAATGAGGTTTTGACTGCATGATTTAGTACACCAAATTTTAACACGTCTATTTACAGCACCTTTAAACCGATAAAATTTCTTTAAAATAATCGTCAAGGCAACAAATGGTATAATTATGCCTCTATATAATATATCACGTAAAATATTTTGATGAGTAGTAAGAGTCTGTTGTTCTTTTTTGTTTTTATAATTTCTTTCAAAGGTCTATTTGCTCAGGCTGATACACTAACTCCCCAAGTTTCAAAACAAAAAGATATGGGCGATGTAATAAATAGTCTTTCTAGGCATAAAAAAACAGATTCCTCAAAAGTGTTGAGTGAAGTTAAAAAATATCATTTTTCATTTGTTCCCGCTGTTGGATATACGCTTCAAACTGGTTTTGCAGGAATTGCAAGTGCTAACCTTGCCTACAAAACAGATACTAATTCCATTACCAAGGTTTCTAGTATATCAACTAGTTTCACTTATTCTCAATACAGGCAAAGCATTATCCCCTTTTTATTGAACATCTGGACTAAGAATAATATGTATAATATCATTTCAGATAATAGGTTTATTGAGTATCCATCCGATATTTATGGACTTGGTGGGAGAACAGATCCTAACCAAGGAATTACCATTAACTTCTCTGGACTAAAGCTTCATGAAACATTGTTGCGTTCTATTAACAAAAATCTATTTGTTGGTGTTGGGGTCTATTATGATCATTTTTGGAACATCAAAGCAATTGATTCTCTCAAACCGAGGGCAAATATGCGATTAAATAGGACGCTTGGTAAAAAAGAAATTGCTTCGGGATTAGCATTTAAGGTTTTATATGATAACAGATTAAATCAGTTGAATCCTACTGATGGAGTATTTGCCAATGTAGTTTTTAGACCCAATTTTACTTTTATGGGTAGTCAAACTAATTGGCAATCGTTGTTAGTTGATCTCAGAACATACATTACACTGCCAAGCAAATCGAACAATGTATTAAGCTTGTGGAGTTTAAATTGGTTGACAACAGGAGGCGTTCCTCCTTATTTGTTATTGCCTAGCACAGGTTGGGACGATCAGTACAATACAGGTAGGGGTTATATTCAAGGAAGATTTAGGGGTGATAATATGTATTACGCAGAAGGAGAATATCGTTTTCAAATTTCAAGGAATGGATTGTTTGGTGGTGTAGTCTTTTTGAATGTTGAAAAATTCTCAGGCGAAATATCAAAACAGTTCAGTACCGTTGCGCCTGGTTATGGTGTTGGGTTTAGGCTGAAACTTAATAAGTTTTCTGGAGCTAACCTTTGTGTAGATTATGGCTTTGGTGAAAACGGTTCAAAAGGTTTCTTTGTAAACTTGGGTGAAGTATTCTAACCTTAACCTTTTCTTCTACCCTTTCCACAGGAATCTAGTCGAAATAAGTCTAACAACTTTCACTTTAATGCATTCCCTTTTGGGGGCATTACTTACTACTTGTCACTTTCAACTTACTTATGGTTATAGAAAAAAAGTATTGTTTAGTAATCAAATACTAAACAAATAACTCATTATTGCATTTCTTTACTTCGATACACTAAAATAATTTAATGAAAACACTTGTAGGTTACTTATCTCCTTACAGATGGCAGTTGGCTTTAGCGATGTTATTGGCAGCTATCAATCAGATATTTTCTTTGTTAGACCCCACCATTTTTGGTAAAATAATAGACTTTCTAAACACATCAGGAACCATTAGTAAAGGTTTCATCATTCATCCCACAATTGAAAAAGACTTCTTTTTGGAGCATATCGCTGTATTAATGGGTATGTCAATTGGTGTGGCGATGGTGTCTCGTATTGCAAAATCATTTCAAGATTATGTGGTGAATGTGGTGGTGCAGAAGTTTGGGGCTAAAGTATTTACAGATGGTTTGCAACATTCAATGCGTTTGCCCTATCAGGATTTTGCCGATCAACGAAGTGGGGAAACATTGTCTATACTGCAAAAGGTCCGCCAAGATACGTCTCAGTTTATTGGTTATTTCATCAATGTTCTTTTTCCAATTGTAGTGGGTATTGTCTTTTTAATGATAATTACCATTAAAATTCATTGGAGTTTGATCTTGGTTTATTTTACAGGTATCATCATATTGGCTTTTTTGGTGGGTGTATTAAGTAAAAAAATAAAAGCTATTCAAGGAAATATAGTTAGAGAGACAGCTTCATTAGCAGGAAGCACAACAGAAAGCTTGCGCAATATAGAACTTATTAAAAGCCTTGGTTTAACCCAGCAAGAAGTAAAACGACTAAACACAAACACGTACAAGATACTGGGGCTGGAACTTTCTAAGGTGAAAAGGGTTCGAAGTATTGCTTTCTTGCAAGGCACTACGGTACACTTTCTACGTGTAGTTATCTTATTTATTCTGTCTTATTTGGTGTTTGGTGGAAA
Organism: Chitinophagaceae bacterium; assembly: GCA_947447825.1. Taxonomy (GTDB): domain Bacteria; phylum Bacteroidota; class Bacteroidia; order Chitinophagales; family Chitinophagaceae; genus Parasediminibacterium. The sequence continues at coordinate 5,284 of CANFLL010000041.1, forward strand.
ACTCACAACAGGACAGCTTATCTCGATGCAGTTTTATAGTTTCTTTATCTTTGGTCCATTACAGGAGTTAGGAAGCATAATTACCTCCTACAAAGAGGCAGAAGTTTCGATAAATAATTTTGATAAGTTGATGAAGAAATTGGTTGAACCAAAACCAGCTTCGCCAGTAGCTGTGGGAGATATCAATGATTTGGAATTTAGAAATATCTCTTTTCAACATACAACAGCACAATACAAAGCGTTAGAGAATATTAGTTTTGATGTTAGAAAAGGCGAAACCATTGCCTTTGTAGGACCAAGTGGCGCTGGAAAAAGTACGTTGGTTAAATTATTAGTAGGTCTCTATCGTCCGCAGGAAGGCACTATCTGTTATAACGGAGCAAAAGGAAACGATATAGATTTTGATGAACTAAGAGGGCAAATAGGTTTTGTTACGCAGGATACTCAACTGTTTAGTGGAACGATAAAAGAGAATCTTTTGTTTGCAGCTCCTAATGCTTCTGATGCCGATTTAAGGGATGCATTGCATAAAGCCAGTTGTGAGAACCTTTTGCAAAGAGCAGAAAAAGGCTTGGATACGTTGATAGGTGAGGGTGGCTTGAAATTGAGTGGTGGCGAAAAGCAACGTTTGTCTATTGCCCGTGCTTTGATACGCAAACCCCGTCTATTAATATTTGATGAAGCTACTTCTGCACTAGATTCTTTAACAGAAGAATCTATCACTAATACTATTAGAGCAATATCGGAAGAGAAAAACCAGATTACAGTTATGATTGCCCATCGCCTAAGTACCATTATGCACGCTGAACGTATTTATGTTTTGGAAAAAGGCCAGATAGTGGAAACAGGTAGCCACCTTGAACTTCTTGCTGAAAAAGGCTTGTATTATGCAATGTGGAGGCAACAAATAGGAGAAAGAAAGTTGGCTTAAAATAGTTGAACGTTTAGCGTGTAAGTTTCCCCATTGGGTGCAAATCACAGAGTCATTGCTATAAGTTATTTTTGCTTTTATTCTTTCAGGATGTACTACATAGTTTATTATATATTTTATTTTTTCTCACTACTTCCTTGGTTTATTATTTACCGGATAAGTGATTTACTTTATTTCTTAACCTACTACGTTTTAGGCTATCGAAAGGAAGTTGTGATGAATAATTTGGCGATTGCTTTTCCTGAAAAGTCAGAAAAAGAAAGGATACGAATAGCCAAGGAAATGTATAAAAGGTTAATAGATACTTTTTTGGAAACGTTGAAAGCTTTGTCAATATCTAAAGAAGAGCTCAATAAAAGATTTCAGGCAAATTACGAAGTGGTAAATGACCTTTATGAATCCGGACAGAATGTTCAATTGCATGGTGGTCACTTCTTCAACTGGGAATATACAAATCTTGCTTATTGCCTAAACATAAAATTCCCATTTACTGGCGTTTACTATCCATTGAGTAATAAGATATTCGATAAAATTATGTACGACTTGCGTTCTAAGTTTGGAAGTATTCTTATTCCTGCTCCAACTTTCAACAGACAGTTTCTAAAGATTGCTAAAGGAAGATATGTGCTTACCCTTGGTGGTGATCAAAATGCAAGTAACTTAGGTGCTGCTTACTGGTTGCCCTTGTTTGGCAAGATGGCTCCCTTTGTGACAGGTCTTGAAAGGATGGCTGTTGCAAAAGATACGGCTATTGTGATGTGTACGACTTATAGGGTTAAGCGTGGATATTATAAATCTGAATTTTCACTATTCACCACACAACCCTCAACCTTACCTAAAGGGGCAATAACAATTGGCTTCAGAGATTACCTAGAAAATCAAATACGTCTTCGGCCTGAAAATTATCTTTGGACTCACAAACGCTGGAAACACCAGTTTGATCCTAATAAATTTGCAGAGATGGTTCTAGAAGATGTAAACAAAACTGCTTCTTAAAAGCAGTTCTGTTTACATGATTTCATACCAAAGACTACCTCTAGCTTTTCTTTCTAAATGGATTAAATCCTTTCAGTAAGCCCTTTCCTGCTTCTTCCAAAGTTTTTTTGGGGTCTGCTGCATTGCCAGAACTATCTTTTCCACCTAACAGTTTCTTAGTAATTTCAGATTTGGCATCTTGCAAAAGTTGTTTTTTTACAGAAGCAATCGTATCTTTTACTGTTGCAGTTACAGCCTTTTTGGTACTATCTATTTTAGCTTGCGCAAAGTCAGTGGCTTGTTGTTTTAGATCTAGTGCAAGATTCCCAGCCGTTTGTTTCAAGTCGGTCTTTACAGTAGGATTATTCATAAAACCACCCAATTTAACTTGCAAGTTCACTATGTCAGCCACTTTAACAGGTACTCCTTTGCTAGCCGCTTGTGCTGTAAGATTATTGATTAGCGCATTTCCCTGATTGCCCATCAAAGCACGTGGCACTTTCATATTCACTGTGTAATCAATCGATTTGTCCAATCCATTTAGGCCTCCAATCTCCATGTCAATGTCTTTCATCTTCACATTAAATGGTTTGATTAAAACTTTACCATTGGCAAATTCAAACACACCCTTTAAGTCTTTAAGAGAAATATCTTGATTCAGTTGCTTGATGTTTAGCACTTGAGCAACCTTTGCTACTGGAGTAAACTTACTAAGCACCCCTTGAAGTAATAGCATATTGCCATTGCCATTCATTGTGTTCATATCTGGTGTCATATTGTCCCCCAAATTGCCCTTCATGGTTAGTTGAGAGCTCATTTTTCCTCCGAGATATTCTCCTACAGGCATCAATTTTTGTATGGTATTAAACGCTTGAAAAGTTTTTTGTACATCAACATTCTTTACATCATAAGACAAAGAAATCTCTGGTTTCTTTTTATTTATTTTGGTAGAATAAGAGCCATTAATGATCATTTGTCCATCCAGAGCATTCCCTTTAATGTTTGTCATCTTCACAGTTTCATCTGCCACTTGCAAAGCTCCCGATAAAGATTGAATGGTTAATTTGTTATACAATACTTTTTCAATAGCCGCATTCAACGTAAGGTTAAGGTTCGCAGGCACCAAGAATGGCGCAGATGTAGCCGTACTTTTTGTAGTTGTATCTGCCGAAACCCCCATTAACTCGTTAAGGTTAACATATCCAGCTTTAAAAGTTAGAACGCCATCAAGGGGTTCATTTTTTAGGGCATAATCTAACACATTGTTTAAGTATCCATTTGCAACAAACTTGGTGTCTAAATACTGTCCATCTGCATTATTCAGTGTAACATTTTTAGGATTAAAGGTCATTAAATATGAATTTACCTGCACCCCTTTTGGATAATCTTTTGAGGCATAATAGAAGTTGTTCAGCGCAATAGTTCCCTTAGCATTAAACTTGTCATATTGCTTTGCTTTCAAGGCATTTGTGTTGCCATTCATCGACATGTCAGCATTCAATAATCCTTTTATCTGTGTGCCATCTGGAAGTTTCACAAACTGCGCCACCTTCGATAAATCTAGTTTCCCCTTCGCCACAGCATCTACATATAAGTCGGAGATTGGTGTTTTAACTAACAGCTTAAAATCAAAAGGTTCTTCTGCCAATTCAATATGTCCTTGCGGAATATCAACAACAGTATGATCTGTAATGCCATCAGGATTATCTACTTTAACCTGAAAATTAATGTTCTTTACTGGTGCAGGCAAATCAGGATATTGGAAGAATCCATCCTTAACAGAAAGGTTAAGTTGAAATGCAGGCAGTTGTTTCTTGCTATAATTGCCTTTTACAAAACCATTTAATGCCGCCTGACCGTTTGTTTTTATACTTGCAAAATTATTTTGATAGATGGATGGAATAAACGACAAAATACTTTTAAAACTAGTAGAAGGAGCTTTAAAAGTGATGTCCATATTGTAGGTACTATCATTGAGAATTTGAAAAGCACCGCCTGTTGAAACTTGTAAATCATTCAGCTGAATCTTGTCAGTTTCAAAACTGTATTTCCGTTGGGGATTATCTATTTTTATATCCAAGTCAATGCTAGCCTTTACCTTGTTTAAATAGGGGATGCCGCCATATTTAAAGGTGATGGTATCGGCAGAAGTTTTGGTAGCCAATGTTAGCAAGTCCGAAGTGAAATCACCGTTACCGTTGTGTTCAAGGTTCACAATCACCATACTCATATTAGCAGCAGCATCTTGATAGTTTATATATCCATTATGTATTCCATAATGTTTAAGATTCAATTTGAATGGTTTACTTTCCTTTTCAGTCGTGGTTTCTGGAGTAGGCTTTGTAATGTTCCAGTTTGCTTTGCCATCTTTCGTGGAGATTGCATGAATGCGGGGTTCGTTTAAATCAATCGAAGCAATCTTCATCTGGTCGCCAGTTATCACGCTCATAACATCTAGAGATAGGTCGAAATCTTTCACAGAAACAAGTGTGTCACCAGCAAATTCATCTACTCCAATCACTTGCAAATTATCTAGTGCAACAGATAGTTTAGGGAAATGTCTGAAAATAGAAAGGTTAACATCAGAAAAGTCAACCTTGGCATTGATGCTTTTGTTGATATTATCCTTCACTAAGCCCTCTATTTTACCCTTAAATATAAATGGGATGGCTACTGCTACAGCCAGAAGAACTACTAGGGAGAGTCCGGTTACTGCAAGAATTTTCTTTATCATAATGTACAATTAACTTAACAATGAAATTATTATTGGTCGCAAATTAGGCAGTAAATGTGTAGAATTAGTTCAATTGGTTGTAAAAATAAATTTAAAGAATGTTTTAAGAACGTGATAGTTGTTGTTTCTGGGGAAGATAAGAAAGGTAAAGTAAACAACATAATGCTATTATTTAGTAGAGGTCTCACTAAAATTAGTTTCAAAACATCTAAAAATCAGGAATAATTTTTCTTTCTATAGTAGTGACAAGATTCCTGATTGTTTCTTTTTTACTTCTTTTATTATTTCTGTTTAATATAAAATTGCAGGTTTGTGTGGATTTCAAAAATTTGGTTTTCATTAAGCTATTGGACTATTTCATTCATTCATTTTATTAAAAGCTTTCTAAACTAAACAATGTATTGTAACGATAATTAAAAATAAAAATTTGGTTTTCATAAAGCTATTGGACTTTTTTCTATTTATACGCTGTAAAACCTTTTTAGGCTCAACTGAATATTGTAGCAATACTTAGATTTTAAAAAAGTGGTTTTCATATAGCTATTGAACTTTTTTTTGTGACTTTTTCAAAGATGTTGAAAATGATTTATTTTATAAAATATTTCTTTAGTTTTTGTAAAAAAGTACCCGACAGGGTACTTTTTTACAAAATAGGTTGTCTTTGCATATTTGGCTTTGGAATGAGCGAGCTAACGTTTTCAATTTACATAACCAATTCGAAGAATAAGTTTGCCACTAGTTGCACCATTAAAAACGAATAATACACATTAGTGTACTTCAGTTAATTTAGAGGCAATTCAACTTTTTTCAACTCTTTTCAAAAGAAGCTATGTAGCAGAACCCTAAACATTTGTGTCCTTTTTTCATGAATTTATTGGTAAAGCTCCTCAGTAGTAAACCTTGATTTTAATGTAGGACTGCCTTTAATGTTCTTATAATTTAGGCGATAATGAAATTTTGGTAGGATGTAACAATTTTATTTCTCACTTTCGTGCCTTAAATAAAATGATTATGCTGTTTAGAAATTTAAAGTTGGTTAATTATGTGGTGTTTGGTAGAGGAAGCTTTAATCAGTTGGATGCCATTTTAGCACCTCAGCGTAAGGGAGATGCTCCAATGATTTTTTTGGTAGACCATTTTTTTAAAGGAAAGGCTTTGCCTAATAGGATTCCATTAAGAGGAACTGATAAAATAATTTATGTAGATGTAACTTTCGAACCAAAAACAACGCAAGTAGATGCCTTGGCGCAAAGCTTAAAAGATGAATTTGGAACAATTAGTGGTGTCATTGGCATTGGTGGGGGAAGTGCTATGGATTTGGCAAAAGCAGTAGGACTAATGATGAATAATCCTGGTAGTAGTGCCGATTATCAAGGCTGGGATTTAGTGCAAAAAGCAGGCGTTTATAAAGCTGGTATTCCTACGCTTAGTGGAACAGGTGCTGAGGTTTCTCGTACAACAGTGCTTACTGGGCCTACGCGTAAACTAGGAATGAACAGCGATTTTACTCCTTTTGACCAGATAATATTGGATCCAGAATTAACAAAAGATGCCCCAGTTAATCAACGTTTCTACACAGGGATGGATTGTTATATTCATTGTATTGAAAGCCTTGAAGGAACTTTTTTAAATGAATTCAGTAAAAGTTATGGCGAAAAAGCTTTGCAGCTTTGCCAAGAAGTTTTTTTGGGAAATAAGGAATGGACTGAAGTACATGATGATAAATTGATGATGGCTTCCTATGCTGGAGGGATGAGTATTGCTTACAGCCAAGTAGGTGTGGCACATGCGGTTAGCTATGGTTTGAGTTATTTGTTAGGCACAAAACATGGTGTTGGAAACTGTATTGTGATGAATCATTTGGAAGAATATTATCCTGCTGGTGTGGCTGAATTTAAGAGAATGGTTGCCGAAAACAACATAGATATACCTGTGGGCATCTGCAATGGATTATCTGAAGAAGATTTTGAAAAGATGATTAATGTGAGCATGGGCATGAAGCCACTTTGGGAAAATGCACTAGGCAAAGACTGGGAAAAAATTATGACTAGAGAAAAACTAAGGGCTTTGTATGAGAAGCTGTAGAAAATAATTAGTTGTTAGTGTGGCTTTTTTGCCATCCAAAATTAAAAATAAAAAAAGAGTGCATGAGGTTCTTAAACCTCATTCACTCTTTTTTTTATTGCTCAATATTCACCATTCATAGCTAGCCACTTACCCTTTAGTGGTTGAATTAAAATAAACGCCACTTTTTTTTATTTTAACTATGAAATATAATTTAACAGCAAAGTTCGCTGAGGTATTATGCGAAAAAAATGCTAAGGGAGAGGTACGGAAGGAAAAAAAGCGGCAAATAAAAAACGCAAAGAAGGCGAGAAAAAAAGTGGCGTTTACTTTAAGGTGACTAGTTGGAATGAATTTCTATATAAAATCATTTGAAAGATTTAATACCCCAAAGTGATTGTAAGGAAAGGAGAAAAGAGGTTGGCTTATGTTGCCACTTATTTAAAAAAGGTTGCCGTTTATGCCAGAAAGGTTGCCGTTTATGGCAGAAAGGTTGCCATTTATGAGTTAAAAGGAGCAACCGATTCAATAATGTTTGCCGTTTATGACCCAAAAAGGGCAACCAACACCCCTTCCGGTTGCCGTTTATGAGTCATTCATTGCCCTTTTTGACTCATAAACGGCAATGCCATGACGATTTGATTGAACATTTTGAAGCAGAACGCCTATAAAACATAGATTTAATACAATTTGAGTAGCTGTTAAGTATTAATAGTGAAATAAAGACCCCTTTTATACTCCCCTCTTTGCGTCCTTAAAGCACAAGCTTTTGCCTTAATTACTTGTCCCTTTGCATTTTCTTTGCTTAATACCATTGCAGACTCTTAGAAAGAGTTACCCTCCATAACTAAAATAAAAATAATTGGCGTTTATTTCCATCCCACTATTTAATAGTTAATCATTAAACACTCTCTTTATTGCTTCTTCAAACTTTTCAATACTTCCACAAAGACTTACACGAATAAAGCCATCACCTGCACTACCAAAGATGCCACCAGGAGTAATGAAAACATTACTATCATAAAGTACTTTGTCGCTTAGTGAATAACCATCTTTATAAGTGGCAGGAATTTTAGCCCACACAAACATGCCTACTTGATTTTTAGAGTAAACACAGTTCAATTTATCTAATAGTTCAAAAACCTTTTCTCTCCGTTGTCTGTAGATGGCGTTGATGCTGTCATACCAACTTTTATCCAATCCTAAAGCAGTTGCTGCGGCAAGTTGCAATGGCAAAAACATCCCACTATCCATATTGCTTTTAAAACGCAGCACCTCATCAATTCTTTCTTTAGCAGCTACAAGCATTCCCACACGCCAGCCAGCCATGTTTTGGCTTTTACTAAGCGAGTTCAGTTCTAGCACCACCTCTTTAGCACCTTCAATACTCAATAAACTTTTAGGATTATCGTTTAAGATGAAGCTGTAGGGATTGTCATGAACCAATAAAATATTATTTTCACTTGCAAAATCAATTAAGCGTTTCAAAGTTTCATCATCTGGAAGTTGACCAGTGGGCATGTGCGGATAGTTTACAAACAATAACTTCACCCTCGTCAAGTCTAATGATTTCAATTTGTCAATGTCTGGTTGCCAATTGTTCTCCTCTTTTAGGTCATAGTCAATGCAAGTTCCTCCGGCTAATTTTACTGCACTACGGTAGGTTGGATAGCCAGGATTAGGCACTAAAGCCGCATCTCCTTCATCAAGATAAGTCATACAGATGTGCATGATCCCTTCTTTACTTCCAATAAGTGGTAAAATTTCAGTATCAGGATTAACGTTCACTCCATACCATACATCATACCATTTGGCAATAGCATTTCGCAACACAGGCGATCCTTTATAGGATTGATATGCGTGCACATTTGGCTTTGCACTTTCCTCTTGTAACACCTTAATCACATCAGGATGAGGAGGTAAATCGGGACTGCCGATGCCCAGATTAATGATGTTTTTCCCTTGCTTGTTAAGTTCGTCTATTTCCCGAAGCTTGTGCGAAAAATAGTATTCCCCTATTCCATTAAGTCGGTTAGCGGTTGCAAATCGATTATTCTTGTCTTGAGTTGTGGTACTCATTTGCTTGTATTTAACTGTAAAAAGGTTGTTTCCCCAATAAATGGGCTGCAAAGAAATTTGATTTGTGGTTACAATCCCACTTTATTCATTCATCCACCTAAATTTTATTTCTTTTAGCTGTAGTTTGTGAAATATTGGGTAGTATAATTGAAATAATCATCATTTTTTAGATAAAATAAACTGAATAGTTACCGAAATATCTGAAAAGTAAAGGGGGATTATTTAAGGTTCTATAATTTACAGAAATGAGTCTAATTTTTTTCTCAATTCAAAGCCACAAAAAGGCTAGCAAGCACGAAAAAAAATAAAAAATATTCTTGAAAAATAGTAGTTATCCAGTTACCGCTCACAACTAACCACTAATCATTTCTTTATTCTATCTGCGTTTTTGGCAATAAATTCTTCCCATCCTTTAAGTCCTTTTGTTTGTTTGCCCAATACGGATGTTGATTGATAGTGATGGCATAGTGCAACTGCAAGCGCATCGGTTGCATCGTAATATTGAGGTTTTTCTTCAATACTCAAAACGCTTTTCAGCATCATCCATACCTGTTCTTTGTCTGCATTGCCATTCCCCGTGATGGATTGTTTAACTTTTTTAGGACTATATTCTGTAATTGGTAATCCAGCTTGCATTGCCGCAGCAATAGCCACCCCTTGAGCTCTTCCTAATTTCAACATGCTCTGAACGTTTTTTCCAAAAAAGGGTGCTTCAATGGCAAAAGTGTTTGGTTTATAGAGCCTTACCAGTTCAACTACTTTAGTATGAATTTTCTCTAATCGCTCATAAATATCTTCATAGCTAGTTAGTTTAAGGGCATCCATTAATAACACTTGTGGTTGTTTGCCATCCGTTTTTAGCAAGGCATACCCCATCAATTGAGTGCCAGGGTCAATCCCTAAAATTATGTTCGATTGTTGCATTGAATCTATTTAATGGTATGATAGGTTTATCTGAAATTGTACATAAGAGCCTAAGTAATAAAAAAGCAAAAGAAAGGCTTTTAAATTCATTCATCTACATTTCTATTTCGTTTAGAATCATTTTTACTACCTACAAGCTTAACCACAAAGTAAACATTCCTAATTTCAGGTCAGTTTTCGTTTGAATGGGTATAACTTCCAGAGGTTCTGCTCAGATGCTGATTATTTCAGCTTGAGCTTCAGAATGTTCTAAGTTTCACCCCATTTTATGTTTACTAACACCAATATTTTATGTAACCCTTTGCAGTAAAATTTAATTCTATATCTTGATTACACCGTTCTTTGCAAATAAGCAAAACGTCTGTTCTGAATAAGCAATTAAAAATAGTACTCAATTATTTCGTAGGTCCAATAATATTTATTTGGTTATGCTACAGCATATATCAACAAATTATTGAACAAAAAGACTTGAAGCAGTCTTGGCAAATGATTGTAAACACTTTTAAAAGTGAAGCTCAATGGCGGGTATATGCAGCCTGTGCACTAATGATGTTGAATTGGGGATTAGAAGCTAAAAAATGGCAACTGTTAATGCGCCCCATTCAGTCTCTTACTTATAGGCGTGCATTCAGAGCCGTATTCAGTGGGCAAGCACTTGCTTTAGGAACACCAAATAGGGTAGGGGAATATGTGGGCAGGGTAGTTTACATGGACGATGGAAACAGGCTAAGGGCTTTGTCATTATCGGCTGTGGGCAGTGTGGCTCAATTGTTAGTTACCTTCTTTTTAGGATTTTTAAGCATGTTATACATGTACTTTCTATTAGACAATAATCCTTACATGTCACATCCACTATCCATTTTATGGTTAAAAGGGTTGCTGGTAATCATCTTTTTCTCAACAATGTTGTTATTTCTGTTTTATTATAACTTGGCATGGATTACAAAAGTGTTCGAGAAGATACCTTTCATTGCTAGATTTAGTTATTTTATTCAGAAATTAGAGACATTGCACAATAGAGAATTGAATAGCATTATCATACTTTCACTAGTTAGATATTCGGTTTATGTGATTCAATATTTACTGCTTTATCAATTTTTTGGCATAAATGTTCTATGGTGGCAAATAATTTGTTTAACGAGTGTTCAATTATTAATTATGACGTTAGTGCCAAGCATTGCTTTAGCAGAAGTGGGGGTAAGGGGAAAAGTGAGCATCGCATTGTTTTCGTTGCTATCTGCTAACTCATTAGGAATAATTGCAACAGCTGCAAGCGTTTGGTTAATAAACTTAATAGTTCCTGCTTTGGCTGGTAGCCTAATGATACTAGGCTTACGGATAGTGAGGAAATAGATGTTATTTTAAATTTTTGAATTGAGATTGAAAAGTTGTGAGTTGAAAGGTGTCTTTGTTTTATTAAATGAAAAAGAATTATGAAATCATTTTGTATAGCTATTTTATTTTTAATTACTGGTAACAGGCTTCATACAGGAAATGAGTTTTGTGGGTTGACCAATACTGCTTTCCAAAATCAAGAAACTATTAATTACAATGTTTATTATTCTGTAATTGGCATCTACATTAATGCAGGTAATGCAACGTTTTCTGCTAACTACGAAAAATATGGCAACAAACCTGTGTATCATATTGTTGGTTTAGGAAATAGCAATCCTAGCTACGATTTTATTTTCAAGGTTCGTGACAGGTATGAAAGTTTTATTGATACCACGAACTTATTGCCCCAAAAGTTTATAAGGAGTATTGATGAGGGAGGATATAGACAAACTGAAAATGTTACTTTCAATAATCAAAATAACACGGCAACCTCTTTAAAAGGTACCATTCAAACGCCTAGTTGTGTGCAAGATGTGTTGAGTGCTATTTATTATGCAAGAAATGTTGATTTCAATAAATATAAGCCTAATGATAAAATACCCTTTTCTATGTTTTTAGATAATAATATTTATGGATTATACATAAAATACTTGGGTAAGGAGAGAATTAAAACTAGATACGGAACTTTCAATGCTATCAAGTTTAAACCTTTACTATTGAAAGGAACCATCTTTGATGGCGGAGAAAAGATGACTGTTTGGGTAACGGATGATGAAAATCATTTACCTGTCAGGATTGAAAGCCCCATTGCGGTTGGATCAATTAAGGTAGATATGATGGGATTTGGCAAACTTAGGCATCCACTAAGTGCGCTAGTAAGTAGATAGGGATCTTGAATGGATTGTTGTTAATTAAAAATGAAAAATACTATACTAAATGATAGGACATCGCTTCATAAAATTTGATCCAAATGAGCAGTCGAAAAGTAAATTCGAACAAATGCTCGACCTTTTTACGCAGTTGCTTACCTACACAAACGGTGATGCTTCGGAAGCTTTTAGCTGGATGAATGAGCTTGATAAAAAATACCAGTTTACCAATAACGACTATGGTATGGGCGATTTTATTGATGACCTAAAACAGAATGGATACCTTCAGGAAAACCCAGTGAACGGTGATTTTAATATCACAGGAAAAACAGAACAATCAATTAGGAAGAAAAGCCTGGAAGAGATATTTGGGAAATTGAAGAAGTCGAAGCAAGGAAACCACCAAACTTTTAAGCCTGGGCAAGGAGATGAAATAAGTCCAGACACACGCCCTTATCAGTTTGGGGATATGCTCGATCAAATTGATTTCACAGAAAGTATTCGAAATGCTCAAATTAACCATGGTGTGGAGAGCTTTAGAATGCACGAAGATGATTTGCAGATAAGAGAAAATGATTTTAAAACACAGACCTCTACCGTGTTGATGATCGATATTTCGCATTCGATGATTCTTTATGGAGAAGACAGAATTACGCCTGCCAAAAAAGTTGCAATGGCTCTAAGTGAATTAATTCAAACAAAATATCCCAAAGACACACTTGATATTGTTGTTTTTGGGAATGACGCTTGGCCAATAGAAGTTAAAGACCTTCCTTACCTACAAGTTGGGCCGTATCATACCAATACTGTTGCTGGACTTGAATTGGCAATGGATTTACTTAGACGTAGAAAAAATCCAAACAAACAGATTTTTATGATTACTGATGGCAAGCCTACTTGCTTAAAGATTGGTAGCAAATATTATAAGAACAGTTTTGGGTTGGATAGAAAAGTGGTTAATCGTTGCATCAATCTTGCGGCACAATGCAAAAAACTAAAGATTCCTATCACTACTTTTATGATTGCTAGTGATCCTTATTTGCAAAACTTTGTGCAAGAGTTTACCGAGATGAATAATGGTAAAGCCTTCTTTGCAAGTTTGGACAAACTAGGCGCATTCATCTTTAAAGACTTTGAAAGCGGAAAAAGAAAAACAGTTTATTAAAACAAAGTTGAAAGTGGTGATTTGAAAGTTAAACATAACAACAATTATCGACTCTCGACTTTTGACTTTCAACTTTTAGTCATGAAATTACATTCAATTAATGCAGGAAATTTTAAATTAGATGGTGGTGCCATGTTTGGTGTTGTGCCTAAAAGTATTTGGCAAAAAACAAATCCTGCCGACGAAAACAATATGTGCGAACTGACTATGCGCTGTTTGCTGATAGAAGATGCTGATAAGCTTATTTTGGTTGATACTGGCATGGGTAATAAACAAAGTGAAAAATTCTTTTCCTATTACTATCTATTTGGCAATGATTCACTTTTAGGTAACCTTGCTAAACTTGGTTTTTGTAAGGAAGACATAACCGATGTAGTTTTCACCCATCTTCACTTTGATCATAGTGGTGGTGCAATAATTAAAGAAGGCGATACTTTGCTCCCTACTTTTCCAAATGCTACATTTTGGAGCAATGAAGCACACTGGCAATGGGCTATACATCCAAATTCAAGAGAGAAAGCCTCCTTTCTAAAAGAAAATATTTTTCCATTAGAAGCAAGTGGAAAGCTAAAAATGGTTGATTCTAGTAATATCGAAATTTCAAACAATCAATTAGCCATTGCCCCTTCATCTATTAGTAAAAGCCTTTTCTTTCGCTTTTCTAACGGGCACACTAGGGCTATGATGTTGCCACAGATTGAATATAAAGACAAAACCATTGTTTATATGGCAGATTTGTTGGCACTTGCTGCGCACATACCAATGCCTTATGTGATGAGTTACGATATGTTTCCTGTAACTACTATGGATGAAAAAACAGCTTTTTTTAAAGAAGCCATTGATAATGAGTATATATTATTTTTAGAGCATGATCCTGTTTATGAGTGCATCACGTTGCATCAAACTGAAAAAGGAATTAAGATAAAAGAGGCGTTTAAGTTGAAAGATATTTGATGTCTTGTTGGGGAGGAGAAAAAGGTTTGATGTAAGACTTATCAAGATAATTTCAAACATGTACACGGTTAAACATGTTTTCACCGATGGAAATGAAAATTTTATTATTATTTAACCTTGAAATTTATTTTTAGTAGAAATAAGTCTTTTATTTGTGAAAATGTAATTTTTATATGATTAAAAAAAGTTTAACCCTACTCTCCTTGAGTTTGATGCTAGTATCCGCTTTTGCTCAAAATGGCAATTTTAAGCCATTAAGCAGAAACAAGAAACACCGTTGTTATACAGTAGAAATACAAGACAAGTTTTTGAAATCTCATCCCAATGCAGAAACTCCTGCGCAATTTGAAGGGTGGCTTCAAAGCAAAATAGCCGAAAGAAAAAGAGCTATATCTGCTCAAGGTAAAAAGTCCACTTTTGGAACAGTTACCCAATATACCCTACCAATAGTATTTCATATTGTTCATAATGGTGAAGCTGTGGGTACTACGCCAAACGTTTCTGCATCATTCATTCAAGCACAATTATTACAATTAAACAAGGATTATGCTAACATGTCTGGTAGCCCTTATTCTGTATCTTCTTCCACAGGCATCCAGTTTGCTTTGGCAACACAGGATCCTAATGGAAAAACACTTGCAGAACCAGGTATTGATAGGGTGAACAGGGTAACTAAGAAATGGGGTGCTGCCCCGTTTGAGTTTTCAACTACGGTGACCGATACCATTAAACCAGCCACTATTTGGGATCCATACCGTTATGTAAATGTTTGGTTATTGGAAGATGTTACTGATGGAGGTAGTAGTGGAATTTTAGGAATTGCCACATTGCCAGCTAGTTCGGTATTGGATGGGTTAGACAATGCAGAAACTGATACTGATGCAGGTGTCGTAATTGGCTCAGGAACTGTAGGTAGCATTTTTAGCTCTGCAAGTTGTGGATCAACAACAAATCCTTACACACTTGGCAGAACATTAACGCATGAACTTGGGCACTTCTTTGGGTTAAGGCACATTTGGGGGGATTCTACATGTGCAACTGACTATTGTGATGACACCCCCATTCATCATGACATGAATTTTGGTAAACCTAAGCACCCAAAACCGAATACTTGTGGAACATTCGATGAAATGTTCGAAGACTACATGGACTACACCGATGATGATGTGATGAATACCTTTACAGCAAATCAGGCAGATAGAATGCAAACCGTAATGTTAAGCAGCCCAAGAAGAATGACGTTGGCAACTTCAAACGTGCCTACTGTAATTCCTACAGGAAGCAACAAGCTTTCATTTGCTATATGTAGTGGCGAATTGAGCGTGCCTGAAACAGGAAATGCTGGAGTTACCCAAAGATATAAGGATGAGACTATTACCTTAAACGTAGAGAAGGTTGCAACTGCAACTGCTACAGTATATGTTAACGCTACTGGAACTGCGAAAAAAGGAATTGACTATGAGTTAATAAACGATACATTAAGCTTTGCAAAAAATGATGGTGCTAAATCCTTCACACTGCGGATACTTGATAACAATGCAATAGATGGCGACAGAACGGTGATATTGAGTTATAGCATTGTTGGTACTGGCGTAGTAGCTGCAACCAATGGACAATCTTTAACTGTAACTATTCAAGATGATGATAGCAAGATTATTGGCAATAAGCCGATTTCTTTGCTAAATGAAAATTTTGGCACCATTGGGGGCAAGTTACCAACTAGTTGGACAAAAGACAGCACCTCTGGTAGCCCTAATTTCTTTGTGGTAGGTAGTACTACAAACCCTGTTGGGACAGGTCAATTTGCTTATGTTACTAACAACAAAACAACAAAAGCTTTGGCTTACACAAAAAGTGCAAATGCCGACAACTATTCAGTTTTGACAAGTCCTAAAATTGCTGGTATTGGATACAAATCTATTGATACATTGAAATTTAAATACAAAGCAGGTGGTCAAACAATTGATAATAATGCGGGTACTGGTGCTTATGGCTCTGTGAATTACACTATGGATGTTAATGATTACACCACTTCATCGTTTTATAATGATTCATTTGGAACGGCAGGCTGTGCCCCCTATCTTAATGCAACACAGGCTGTTTCTTTAGTTTCTTCTCCTGTTTTGTCTACTGGAAATTTTTATATTCATTTTATCTGGGAAGCTTACTATACAAAATCTGGTAAAAATCCAGGTCTATGTATTGATGATGTGTCACTAAATGCTACACCTTTCGCCATTGATAGTTCTGTTAGCAATAGTTACACTTTGTATGTTCCGGCTACAAAAACAAACTTAGTTAGAAGTACAAACGATGATATTATTGCTTCGGTATCAGCCGCCACTTCACCAGTAAAAAACTTTGTAGCGTCAATAACGGAAGCAGGTGCTTCTAAAGTTGATTTCTTGGTTGATGGTAAATCTTATCAACGCAGTAAAAAAGTAGTTACTTTCAGTAATGGCACTACAGATACCACTAGTACCTACACTACTACTTTATATTACACCACTAATGAAGTTGAAGCGTGGTCTAGTATTTTAAAAAGTATTAAGGTTTTGCAATTGAAAAAAGGAACAACATTCAGTGCAGGTGACATTTCTTTAGGTAATGCGGCTATAATAACCCCAACTTCCATTTCTGACAAAAGAACAGCTAGTGGGTATGTAGCCATCACATTTAGCAGCAAAGGATTAGGATCTTTCGCTTTAATTGACAGTACAGTTGCTTTACCTATTACTTGGAAATATTTCACTGGTAAGGTTCAAAACAATGCTGCTGTGTTGGCTTGGCAATTATTGACTGCAACTAAGGGTGTTACTTATACTGTGGAAAGAAGTGTTGATGGAATTAAATATACCGCCATTCAATCAGGGCTTGAAGGAACAAGCTTTACAGATGCAACAATTGATGCAGGTAAAAATTATTATTATCGAGTAATTGCAACAACTACTGATGGTTCAGTTGTTTACAGCAGTGTGATAAATGTGGTTTATTTCAGTTTGAATCATTCTTTCACTGTTGCGCCGAATCCTTTCTCAAACGTAATCAATATATCAAACAATGGTACTGCCACAGGAGTTACTTTCTTGTCAGTATTTGATGTTACAGGTAGAGAGATTTATGCAAAATCATTCCCTAGCCAACAAGGTGTTTCAACTATCAATACAGCTAGTTGGGTATCTGGTGTTTATGTAGTGAAAATTAAGAGTTCAGAGTCTGCTATTACTTACAAATTAATTAAGCGTTAAGCTTATTTAATTAATATCTCTTATTTAAAAAGGAGAGTCAGTTTTGTAACTGACTCTCCTTTTTTTATTAATAGATATTGACTAAGGAAGTTGAAAGTATTTGGTTTTAGAAAATATATCAGTTGGGCAATAAGATATTTCCCTAACCCTGCTAAATCTGTTATGTCTACAATTATTAAAGAGCAAAAAAAAGCCCCTCTTTATTTTATCTAAAGAGGGACTTTTAATTCTATTTTGACAGATTAAAACGATCGTTATTACTCAGGAGCACTACCGCTAATTTCATAAGGAAAAGCTATTTGTTTTTATGCACTCATTCAAACTCTCAGAAAGTTCTAAACATTCTAGAAGCTTATCCCAAACACGCAGAATATCAAATTGAGCACATTCTTTTGTCCTCTTTCTTCGATTTATTCAGCTGAATCACGCTTAAATTCACTTGAGTCAGAAAAGGATTCACCTGAGTCAGTCGACGACTCACTTGAGTCAGACAAAGATTCACTTGAGTGAGTCGACGACTCACCTGAGTCAGCCAAGGACTCACCTGAGTCGTGGACTCACTGAGGTGAATAAATGACGTTTTTTGATGCTAAAATTGCTAAATCAAATGATGTATTCATTGACAGTAAAGGGTTTTATAGATTATACTCAGCAGAATTTGGTTTGCGAAATGAGAGAAGCTTCCTTCATTTGAATCAAAGGAATTAATCATTCCTTTGATTCAAATAAATTTTCTCAAGTGTAACAAACCTCAATATTTTATTCTTACAGTAAATGGGTTTACCTATTGTAAAAAAAATTTTAATAAAAAACGAGTGCTTGACCTCAAAATATTACACACAAGCATAATGAAATCTAATCTGTCAAAGTATAATTAATAAGATTTATTTATTGCCTATTTGCCAAATACTTTTTTAAGTATGTCTGTTGTTTGAGCTAAAGGGTCTTTACGAATTTTCTTTTCCTGCTCTGCCACACTTAAAAACATTCCACTCAATGCTTTATCAGTTACATAACCAGCCAAATCAGGATTAATTTTCTTAATAAAAGGTATTTCATTATACAAGTTCACAATGGTAGCCCATTTACTTGTAGCATCAACCTTATCCAATGATTCCTGAATAACAGGTTTAAAAGCTGTTGTTAAATCTGTTGTAGTTTTCTCTCTCAAATAGCCAGTTGCAGCAGTATCTGTTCCTTTCAAAATGTTAACTGCATCAGTAATGCTCATTCCTTTAATTGCATTAATGAAGATTGGGGCAGCACTTTGTGATGCGTTTTCTGCAGCTCTGTTCATGCTTAATATGGCATCATCAACTTGAGATCCCATTCCGTATTCTCTAAGCTTCTTTTCAATTTTCTGCGCTTCCGGAGGCATTAAAATCTTTAAGGCAGCATTGCCAAAAAAACCATTCTCCGCACCTAATTGTTTTGCCGCATTGGTTGCACCAATTTGTAAGGCTTCTTTTAATCCACTAGAGATGTCGCCAGTAGTAAGTGCAGAACTATTCGCTGGGGCAATGGCACTAACCGTAGAAGAAACTACATTATTTATTAATGACTTTTTAGGTTTTGTTTTCTTTTTTGTAGTGGTGGTAGTGGTAGTTTGCGCCATACCATTAAATGTAATTACTGCGACCAAAGCAGCTGAAACCATAATTTTATACATGAGTATTACTTTAATTGAGGCGGCAAAGTAATAAGCTATCAGTTACTAAAAAAGTTAAAGCAATAAATTTCTATTTGAAACCTTAATTCTACTTTGACAATTATAAATGACCCATCAGTAGCTCTACCGATAATTTCATGTGGAAAATCAATAAACTTTTATGCACTAGTTCCAATTATCAGAAAGTTCTAAACTTTCTAGAAGCTTATACTAAACTCGCAGAATATCAGCTTGAACGAAGCTTAGACTAGTTGAATATTTCTTAGACCCAAGTGAATCAATGGCCAACTCAGGTGAACATATCTAGGCACCAAGTTAATAAATAACACTTTCATATACAGAATTTAGTATAACATAGTACATGATGAAAGTATGGAAAGAAGGTATTAAGAAGTCGTTCAATAAAAAAGCGGCTTCTAATAGCTCTTTACTTTTAAAGTTCAATATCTAAAAGAATAAATTACTCATTACTGGTTAGTATTAACCTATTATTTTTGCCCTGCAAATTTTTACCTACCCTGCAAGTGGGAACTTAAAATTTTAATTTATGGCAGAATTATACAATCGTGTTAGCAGCGAAGTGTTGAAACAACGCATGCTAGAAGAAACTGAACCAAGAACAACCATTAGTTTCTACAACTATTTCCCTATCGAGAATACAAAAGAGTTTAGGGATTATCTCTATATCAATCTCGATGCATTAAAAGTGTTTGGCAGAATTTACATCGCTCAAGAAGGAATAAATGCCCAGATAAGTGTGCCAACAGTAAACTTTGAGACATTCAAAGCTTTTCTCTACTCCATTGAACCACTCAATGGTTTACGAATTAATATTGCTGTGGATGATGATGGCAAAAGCTTTTGGGTGCTGAAGATTAAAGTGCGTGAAAAGGTGGTTGCTGATGGTATAGATGATCCTACGTTTAGTATGGAAAACAAAGGTCGTTACGTTAATGCCCAACAAATGAACAAGTTGCTGAATGAGCCTGATACAGTGGTGATTGATATGCGCAACCATTATGAATATGAAGTAGGCCATTTTGTGAATGCATTAGAAATTCCTTCTGACACTTTTAGAGAACAGTTGCCAATGGCTGTGGACATGATGAAGGGCAATGAGAATAAAAATATAATAATGTATTGCACAGGAGGTATTCGTTGCGAAAAAGCAAGTGCTTACATGTTGCATAATGGATTTAAAAACGTTTTTCATCTGGAAGGTGGTATCATCAACTATGCCCAACAAATAAAGAAAGAAGGACTTGATAGTAAGTTTATTGGAAAGAATTTTGTGTTTGATAACAGATTGGGCGAAAGAATTACTGATGATGTAATAGCAAAATGTCATCAATGTGGTCAGCCTGCCGACACGCATACCAACTGCAATAATGATGGTTGCCATTTGTTGTTTATTCAATGCGAGAGATGTGCTGCAGCTTATGATGGTTGTTGCACAGAAGAATGTCAAACTGTGTATAGCTTGCCTCAAGAGGAACAAAAGAAACTAAGAGAGGGTATTGACAAGGGGAACATGGTTTTTAATAAGTCGAAAGCAAGGCTAAGACCGAAGCTGAATAGTGATTAATGGTTAATTTTAGAGATCAACGACTGGCGAAATGATGGAATTATCATTTTTGGAATGGCTTTTGAATAGAGCTGATAAATTAAATAATAATGAAAAGATTTACTCGAATAATTGTATTTCCGATGATTGCATTTTGCATATCTATTGGTATCGTTAATGCACAAAGCAATTGGCCTAAAAACATTCAAACAGATAATGGAGGCAAAATAGTAATATATCAGCCTCAACCCGAAAACCTTAATGGCGAGGTGCTTGCGGCAAGAGCTGCTGTTTCCATCACAACAGCTAATGGTGCAGAACCAACATTCGGTTCAATTTGGTTTGATGCTTATTTGCAGACTAGCAATAACACTGCAACATTAGAAAGCATCAATATTAAACAAGCTAAGTTTCCGCAAATTAAGGATCAGCAACAGCTTCGGTTGTATATCAATTCTATTCAGAGTGAGGCACCTAAATGGAATTTGCAATATTCTGTTGATCAACTAAATGCGTCTGTAGAGCAAAGTAAGCTGCTTACTCAACCTAATTTAAAGAATGATGCACCCAAGATAATCTACAGAGATAGAGCAAGTACCTTAATTGTTATTGATGGTCAACCCAAAATTCAATTGGATAAGAAAATGGGCGTGAAAAGGGTGGTTAACACACCTTCTACTATTGTTTTAAACCCTGATGATAACAAATATTATTTTTATGGTGGAGGATTCTGGTATAGTTCAAACAGTGTATTGGATGGGTGGAGCTATGTGCCTGTGGTTTCTTCAAACATACAGCAAATTGATGCGCAGATTCAAGCTGCCCTTAAGAAAGATAGCACTAATAAAAACCAAGAGAAGCCGACTACGCCCTCAGATATTTTTGTTAGCACAGAGCCTGCTGAATTGATTCAGACTGACGGAACACCTTCCTATCAATCAGTGCAAGGAACAAACCTATTGTATGTAGATAACTCTTTAAACGATATATTTAAGGATATAGAAACCCAACAGAACTACATTTTACTTTCTGGTAGATGGTACACTTCTACCTCGCTAAATGGTCCTTGGGAATATGTTGCAGCAGATAAATTGCCAGCAGACTTTGCAAAGATTCCAGCAGGAACAGAAAAGGATGGCGTACTCTCTAGTGTGGCAGGAACTGATGCCGCAAACCAAGCTTTGATGGATGCAGAGATTCCTCAAACAGCAAAAATTGATAGGCAAACTGCCACTACGCATGTTACTTATGATGGTAGTCCAGCTTTTAAACGCATTAAAGGAACGAACCTTTCAGTTGCAGAGAATAGTAATGAGACCGTCATTAAATCGAGTGTTAATGGTAACTACTATGCAGTAGATAATGGTGTTTGGTTTATTAGTAATTCGCCTAATGGACCTTGGATAGTATCTACAGAAAGACCTTCTGATGTTGATAATATTCCTGCTGATAATATTGCTTACAATGTGAAGTATGTTTATGTGTACGACTACACGCCTGATTATGTGTATGCTGGTTACACGCCTGGCTATTTAGGTTGTTATTCTTATGGACCAACTGTTGTTTGGGGTACAGGTTGGTACTATGACGCATGGTATAGACAAGTGTATTATCCTCGTCCGTGCACATGGGGTTTTGGTATGGCCTATAATCCTTGGAGTGGTTGGACGATAGGTTATGAGTCTGAATATAGTTTAGGTGGCTTTTATTATAATAACAATCCTTATGGAAGGGGATGGTTTGGTCCAAGAGTCTATCATCCAGCTTATAGAGAATGGGGATACAATGGTGGGTATTATGCACCAGCTCATGCAAACATTAAAATTAATGAACCAAGGGTTCATGTAAACCGTCCAATATCTATCACTCAAAATACGCATTACAATACCCCACGTGATTTTTACATAGAAAAGAATCATTCTTCTAACTTATACAATCATGTTAGAGGTGCAGCAACTATTGATATCAATAGATCACAAGGTGCTGTAATTGAACATCCTCGTAATCAAGGCCGACCAGCTAATCCTGCTAATAGTAGTTGGGGAGATGGAAGAGGAGGAACAAGGGGGCAACCTGTTATAACTAATAATAACCAGACAAACCACTATAACAATCAAAATGGAAATAATAATAATGGAAACAATAATAGTAATGTTCCAACAATAACTCAACCTCATAAAGGTGAAGTAATTGGGCGACCAGCGTTTAATAATGGCAATGAGAATCATTCTGGCAAACCGGTTCCTGTGCCAACTGTTCAGCCTTCTACTCAAAGTGGTTCAAACAATCCAATAGATAATAACGGATTAAATCAACCCATTAGGCATCCATATCAGCAACCTAGTGTTCAGCCTTCTACTCAAAATAGTTCAAACAATCCGGTAAACAATAATGATGATAATCACACAATAAATCGTCCAGTGATACAGCAGCCATCAGTTCAGCCTAGTCGACCTGTTTATGTGGCACCTAGAAGTGAAATAAGTAATATTGGTAGGCCTTCATCACCTAGGCAAGCACCAGTTGAAATAAGAAATGTTCCTGTACCAGTTGATAGGGGAAGCAATACGAATAATAATCAACCAGCACCCCAGCCTCAGCCCGCACCTCAGCCAAGGGTTGTACCCAGACCACAACCAATAATAAGAGAACAACCTCGGCCTGTTCCTACAGGTGATGATAGAACAAAGAGATAGTTGCCAGATGTTAGTTGCAAGTGGTTAGTGTGCTTATTACAAATCACTAACCACTCACAACCAATCACTCAGTTACTACATATAACTTCCAAAGGTTTTTCTAGGAAGCCGACGGTTTCAGGGCCGTAAGTCAATACATAATACACGTAATATGTTGTACCTGGTTTAAGGTTACTGAATGTTTTTCTCTTAGTGGTTGTAGTGCTAGTAAAGATATTTATATTGCATTCTAAAGGTATAAACAGTTGACCTTTACTGCTAAGGGTAACTTCTTTTGGCAATACAATGCCTTCGGAGATGATGGCAAAATAACCAACCTTGGGGCCATAAGATTTGCAATCCGTGATAAACTGACCACTCATACCTTTTTTTGAAATCAACCCTGCGGCTAATGCTCCGGCTAATATCAACGCTACAAAATCTTTTCTTGCTGTGGTAGGCATTGGCGTTAATGCCAATATAACAACATCTCCTTTGGCAATCATATCTACGTAAGGCCCAAATAAAGCAATGCCATTCTTTAATGCAAGCGTTGCGGCTAAATAAGCTGGTATCGCCAATTTTCCGCCAGATTCGGCATTGGATTGAGCGGTAGTAAAGTTGGTTATTAGTGTATCCAGCTCTTCGGGCGTTAGTGGTTGTTTTCCCTTAAAAATATCTCCAGTCATTGCCACTTTCAAGTCTCTCCCTAATGCTGCCAATTTATTAAGATTTGTTCTTCTAATTTTTGTAACACTAATTTTTATCATTATAGTTGTTTTAAAAAAATAATTTTATTTCCGTATTTTATACTTTTCTATTTACTCAATCAAACAATTGTTTCAACAAACGCTTGTATCGATACAAGCGTTCGTTGTTGTCGTACAAATGGTGGAGCTTGTTGATGCCTCCGTAATTTGTATCAATACAAATGCCACCTGTATTCACAAATTTGTTGCGTGTAGTCGTACAAATGGTGAAGGTTGTCGATGCCTGCATCATTTGTATCGATACAAGTGCTACTTGCATTCAAACATTTGCCAGTTGTATTCATACAATTGGTGAAGGTTATCGTTTAGCTTGCTTTTGTATGCTTATAAATAAACTATACTGGCGGATGAAAAGAAGATTGAACAGGATACATAGTGCCGGAGAAAAGTGTGAGGAGGTGAGATTCAGTTTCGGCTTTATTAATTAGCCATTGCTTGTGAAACAATGTTTGGTAGCTGGTTCTTGAAAAGTGATTTACTGCCAGCATTGTGTTTATTATTAATTAGGATGTAAGTTACGGTTTAATTGAATAGTTAAAATAAAAAATTTTGTCAATGTGAAGTTTCAAACGTAAAATCATTTACGGGTTATATTAGTAGTTTAAATTAAAACCATTCAAAATTTTTAATAAATAACTATTGATATAGGTAGGAACATGTTTTGGCAGTTGGGGAGAATACCTATTCCATTTACATTTGTTGTATGATTACATCTAAACTTCCTAATGTTGGTACAACCATATTTACAGTAATGAGTGCTTTGGCTGCACAATATAAGGCTATAAACTTAGGACAGGGATTTCCCGATTATCCAATGAACACAGAATTGACTGAGCTAGTTACCAAGGCAATGAAAGATAATTATAATCAATACTTGCCAATGGCAGGATATGCGCCTTTGTTAGAAGCCATCGCCGCAAAGGTTGAAAAACTATATGCCACTAAGCTTGATGCGCAAGCCGAAATAACCATTACACCAGGCGGAACTTATGCCATTTATACGGCCATTACTGCTGCAATAAAAAGTGGCGATGAAGTGATTGTTTTTGAGCCAGCTTATGATAGTTACATTCCTAATGTGGAAGTGAATGGTGGAAAAGTAGTGCGTTTGCAACTAGAATATCCTTCTTATTCAATCAATTGGAGTGATGTGAAGCAGGCAATCAGTCCTAAAACAAAGATCATAATACTTAATTCACCACACAATCCTACGGGAGCAGTGTTGTCTGAAACTGATATAGAGCAACTCCGTAAAGTGGTGGAAGGCACAAACATCATCATTATTAGTGATGAAGTATATGAGCATCTTATTTATGATGATCTTCCACACCTAAGTTTGCTGCGCTATCCCGACTTGCTGGAACGCACTTTTGTCTGTTTCTCCTTTGGTAAAGTGTATAACTGCACCGGTTGGAAGATGGGGTATTGCATTGCACCATCAGCATTAACCAAAGAATTCAGAAAGGTGCATCAGTTTAATTGTTTCTGTGTGAATAGTCCCATGCAAGTGGCAATTGCAGCATATTTGCAAAATGAAAACGCTTATCTAGATCTAGCGCAAACGCTACAAAAAAAGCGAGATTATTTTCGTAGTTTGATGTCTGTAACCCCATTGAAGGTAATTGAGTCGCATGGTAGTTATTTTGAATTGTATACCTATAATGGCATTAATAATGAAACAGAAGCTGCATTATCTGAACGATTAGTGAAGGAATGTGGCGTGGCAACCATCCCCGTGAGTGCCTTTTATAAGCACGCAATAGATAATAAAGCATTGCGATTCTGCTTTGCCAAAAAGGAAAGTACGCTAGAGGCAGCAGTGGAAAAATTAGTTAAGTTTAACTGGTAGCCTTGGATAACCACAAAGGAAACAATGGCTTCAATGTGTATGGCAAAAATGTTTTTTTCAAAGTGAGCAGCATAGGTGGAGAATATTTTCATCTTTACCCAAACAGCATGGCACAGATAAAAAGTATAAATACAAGATTACTCCTGAAGACATTCAACATTTATGTTTGCCAATGGTTATTATTTAAATATAAAAGATATTATGAATGATAGAATAGCAGAGATTAAGAAACGAATTGAACCTTTAAGACAGCGAATAATTAACCATCCAATTTATGGTTCCATCAATGATATTGATAGTCTTCGCATCTTTATGCAACACCATGTTTACGCTGTTTGGGACTTTATGTCGTTACTGAAATCGTTACAAATTAATTTAACATGCACTTCGTTGCCATGGTTTCCTAAAGGTTTGCCAGAAACAAGATACCTAATTAATGAAATAGTAATAGGAGAGGAGAGTGATGTTGATTTTTATGGAAATAGAAAGAGTCATTTTGAAATGTACATAGATGCCATGAACCAATGTGGAGCAAATAAGGATGAGATAATGAAATTTGTTTCAACATTACAACAAACAGGTTCGTTTTTAGATGCTTATCTGCAAGCAGGAACGCCACAAGAAATCAAAGCATTTGTAAATTTCACATTTAGTATTGCTACTAGCACCAAAAGCCATCTTCAAGCAGCAGTCTTTACATTTGGAAGAGAAGATCTTATTCCTGAAATGTTTGGTTCAATACTTACAGATATTAGTAATAAAAGCTTAGTGAATACTACGCTTTTTAAATATTATATCGAGCGTCACATTGAGGTAGATGGTGGACATCATGCTCATTTAGCAACTGAAATGTTGAATAGCTTGTGCGGAGAAGATGAAACTCTATGGCAAGAAGCAGGTGATGTAATTGAAAAAGCATTGTTGCAAAGAATAAATCTTTGGAATGGGGCATACGCTCAGATAAAAAGTAGCCTCCTAGTTTGATGAAATTAGGTTTGATAATAACAGGTTAATCTACTTTAAAAAGTAGTTTAACCCTTGTTTAATCTGTGTTTTCTTCTGCACGCATTTGATTGGTCGTTTTTCTACTGCCATTGTGACTGTAGCCAGGAGGACCAAACAAATAATTCATTCTTTCTTTCACTGTTAAATTTGGTTGAAGAACATCTGCCATAATTTGTTGCCATTCGTGAAAGATTATAGTGATTGCATTAGGATTTTCTAAGTTTTTTGTGAGTCCATATCTAATAGGCTCATAACTTTCTTTATCTAACTCTGGCTGAAAGGTGTTGAAGAGCTTATCCCAAACGATTAAGAACATTCCCATGTTTTTATCTAAATATTTTGTGTTTGAAGCATGATGAACTCTGTGGTGAGATGGCGTAACCAATATATGTTCTAGAAAGCCCATTTTATTAATGAGTTGAGTGTGAACAAATATTCCCCAGATTTGAGTAGCAGCATAAATAAACAAAATGTCTAATGGCTTAAAACCAAGAAAGGGTAGGGGCATAAAATAGATGAACCTATAAAGCGGCTGAAACACCGAAGACCTAAACCCAATAGAAAAATTATACAATTCACTGCTATGATGGGTTACATGGGCAGCCCAAAAAAAGCGTATTTCATGATCAAATCGATGAAGCCAATAGTATAGAAAGTCCTCGGCTATTACTAATGTTACCCAATATAATATGCCTAATTGCCAATTGAAAATACGGTGAATGAAGCAGAGGTGGAATATTGCTACGTATACAACCCTAAAAGCAAAATCAATTCCAGCATTTAATAGCATCAAATAAACATTGGTAATAGTGTCTCGAAGGGTATATTTTTGTTGATGTTGCCAGTGAGATAAAAGTAACTCCCCTCCTATGAGAAATAAATAAATGGGGGTTGAAATTAGTATCAGCCATTGTTCTCTTAATGCTTCCATAATTGAAAATAGTTGCAAGGTAAACTTGAAATAATAATAATTAGCTATCAGCAAATTAGTTGTAGACTAATTTCGGTAAATGTGGACTTAGTGGTTGTTTGTCATTTAACGAAATATGAAGTAATTAATTAAGTACACCAATATAATGATATATAGAAACAAAAACGACACTGAATAAATCAGTGTCGTTATGTGTTATGTAGCGAGGAGCAGACTTGAACTGCCGACCTTCGGGTTATGAATCCGATGCTCTAACCAGCTGAGCTACCTCGCCTCAAATCGGGGTGCAAATATAGGGGTATTGATACAATAAATTGCTCAATCTTGCCTTATTGTTATTTATTTTTCAACTGAGAGTGAATAAATAGACTAGTAATGCTTTTGTTCTCGTAAGCATTGCGAATTGCAATAGCAAATAAGTCAGCAACTGAAAGAACTTTAATTTTTTTACTTTGAAACCTTAATGGAATCGTATCGCAAACCACTAATTCTTCCAATTCACTATTGTCTATATTTTCTTGAGCCTTTCCACTTAATATAGGATGTGTACATAGAGCACGGACGCTAACAGCACCCTTTTCTTTTAACAGCCCAGCAGCTCTAGCAAGTGTTCCACCTGTATCGCAGATGTCATCTATTAGCACAATATCCTTTCCTGCAACATCTCCAATAACCACCATGCTAGCAATTTCATTAGCACGTTTACGGTGTTTATCACAAATAACCATTTCGGTGTTAAAGTAACTGGCTATTTCTCTAACTCTGTTAGTACTTCCAACATCTGGTGCCGCAAAACAAAGATTTTTCAACTTCATTTGTTGGATGTAGGGAATAAAGATGGCAGAACTATCCAAGTGGTCAACCGGTACATCGAAGAATGCTTGTATTTGAGGCGCATGTAAGTCCATGGTTATTACCCTGTCTGCACCTGCTGATTCTAGTAACGTAGCAATCAGCTTAGACCCTATCGCTACACGAGGCTTATCTTTCCTATCCTGACGTGCATAACCGTAGTAGGGTAGCACAGCGATGATTTTATAGGCACTTGCTCTTTTGGCAGCATCAATCATTAAAAGCAACTCCATCAAATTGTCTGTAGGGGAGTAGGTACTTTGAATTAAAAAAACATAGTCACCACGAATGCTTTCTAAAAATACAGGCTGAAACTCTCCATCACTGAACTTTTGAATGTTTATCTTGCCTAATGGAGCACCAAAACGCTGTGCTATCTTAGCTGCTAAGTGTTGTGATCCTGTGCCTGAAAATATCTTTACGGAGGGGTTCATATCTTAAAATGTGCAGCGAAGATAATTTAACTGGTTTTTAAATATTAATTTATTTGTTGTTTTAAGAAAAAAAGAACCAACATTGTACGATTATCAACATTGTGTGGAATGTCAAGCATTAAAAATTGGGCAGAAGATGATAGGCCAAGAGAGAAATTAATGACTAAAGGAGCACAGTTTCTTAGTAATTCTGAGTTGATAGCTATTCTAATACACAATGGAACAGCAGATAAAAGTGCTGTTGATTTAGGTAAAGAATTACTCTTAAAATGTAACAATGATTTAAAACATGTAGCCTCTTTAAGCTATAAAGAGATTGTGGAGCTTCGAATAAAAGGATTAGGTCCTGCTAAAGCAATCGGTATAGTTGCTGCTTTGGAATTGGGATTGAGGCGTCATGCAACTGAACAGAAAAAAGAAGTAATTACCAAAAGTAAAGATATTGCTTTATTTATGCAAGCTCAGTTTGCCTACAAAAGCCATGAATTGTTTATTGCAATTTATCTTAACAACGCACACAAGATACTTCATCATGAAATAATAAGTGAGGGAGGCATAACTGGAACGGTAGCTGATCCTAGAATAATTATTAAAAAAGCATTGGCATATAATGCAGTTTTTATAATTCTTTGTCATAATCATCCTAGTGGAAGTCTAAAACCAAGCAAAGCAGATGAATCTATCACTAAAAAAATAATTGATGCAGCGATATTATTTGATATAAAGGTGCTTGATCATATAATTGTAAGCAGTGAGGGGTATTTCA
>CANFLL010000042.1 GCA_947447825.1 Chitinophagaceae bacterium
TACTTCAAAAAATGTCAAGTACGATGTTGGTACTATTATTTTTGAAAGGTCAAACAACAAATCTTTAGTAGCGCCTTTTCTCTTTTTGCCCATAAGCAAATATATTCTCTAAAAATTGCGTAGCACCTCAATAAAAGAAATAGCCCAAATAATACAAAGGGGCAATCCTAAAAAAACGTCTTACCATAAATTTATCATAACTATTATTCTCAGTAGATAATTTACTATCTATAGAATAAAAAATTGTAAAAGCACTTATAACAAAAAACAAAGTAACTCCCTGATGTCCAAACCAGATAAACATATCAATTGGTTTTATGCCAATATTGTCCTTAAATGCATGATGTGTTGTATGTGTTAGTATTACAAGTAAAATTGCTATGCCACGGAAATATTGAATAAATTCTATTCTCTTACTAATAGATTTCAGTTTTGAAGGCTGGCTTGTTTCCATAATTTTCATCTAAACATTAATATTTTAACTGAGTTTCCGTTCCAGCTATCGCCGGAAGCTACAATAACGCCCTGAGGCGTTAAGGGTGCAAACCAATTAGGACTAGAGTTATTTCCTGTTGATCCTGTAGTGGTAGTCCCAATTCCTGTACCTCCATTTCTAGCTGGTGGCACTGCGCCACTAGAGTCGTTTGAGCTAGAGCCATTGCCGCAGTTGGCAAAATCATTACAAGTGCCAAACTGCCCAATATTTCCAACTTCCATAGGTCTTTGAATGCCATCGCAGATATAACCATTGGCGTTATAATTATATAGATAAGTAATTTGTCCCAACTGAGTAGCTAGATTTTGGAACGGTACTCGATACACCAATAATGCCAATGTCGCCACCAGCAGCATTTATGGACATATCCGCAGAATTACTTTGGCAAAATACAGCTGCACTAAGTATGCAAAAAAAGACTGTTAGGAATTTCGTTTTATTTTGGTAACGAATAAAGCTTTTTTTCATAAAGAATAATTTAGATGCTATTGCATCTGATTTAATAGATATTTCGTGATAAAACAATTCAACTAATTAATGAATTATAAAACCATGATACAAATGAAAATTGCGCTCCTATCTAGCAAAAATTTCGGCAACTTCATTTAAGTGTACCAACAGAACCAATTTATATTTATCAAGAAAAGAAGGTATTCTTTCGGACATATTTTCAACGGACACTTCTTTTTACCTTGTATTTATTTTGCAAATGTGGAGCATTTTACTGTAACAAACAAGCAATATTTAAATTAATTTACAAATGATAAAGATTCCTTTAAAAATCAAAAACCTTTGCGTTTTATCCATTGAATAAAAAGCCGCTTAACTTGTATGAAGCATTGTTTGGTGATATTTGTGTTCCTCTCCTACATCATTATATTGAATGTTTTCCTTTCGGCAGGTTCTAATTCTGCATTTAGAAGTTGGTAAAAATCACCAACTTCTTAAAACAGGATACGAAAAGATCCCTGTACAAACGTCCACGTTTAGCAGTCCCACTGCATTTTTTGGTTAACAATGAATAAAACATCATTCAGTACTCATTTTTAATGAATCGGTAAGCATATTTAATCAATCGGTACCCATTTTTGACCAATCGGTAAGATTTTTTAATCAATCGGTAAGGTTTTTCAACCAATCGGTACGCATATTTGACCAATCGGTACGCATATTTAATGAATCGGTAAGTTATTTTAACCAAACGGTAAGCATTTTTAATCAATCGGTATCCATTTTTAATGAATCGGTATAATGAGTTCGAAAATTATGAAATTAAAAGGCATGAATTGCACAAAAAATTATTTAATCGTTTTTTTTAATTATTATACTGGAAAATTGATTACAAGCAAGATTGCCAAGAAACACTTCGTTAATCTCTTTGCTAAAAAACAAAGAAGCTGTATCATCCGAAAAATTAGCTTTTGAAGCTTTAGTGGTGTGAAAAAATAAAAACTTATAGAACCTGTGTAGCGCGCTCTGCACCGTATTCATTGCTTTCTTCAATGAGTTTAACCCTTTCAGGCAAAGTCTTACTTCCGTTTGCACAAAGTTTCTCAAATTTTAAAAAATCATTTACAATTATGAGAAATATTTCAACCATTTAGGGAACTAGAGGGTAATCAACAACCATTAACTCCCTTTATGATATGATAGTGTATGACAGTTAGTTTTATTTACCACCATAGTTTGCACGCAATTACGTTTGCCATGAAAAATATCGTTACCCTTTGTCTATTCTTTTTATTTAATGCTGCTATTAACAATGTTTGCTTGGCACAAGTTCCTGGTGGGGGAACAGGTACAGGATCCAATGTAACTGTGACGGATAACGGCACTACCGTTATATTAAGCAATGGCATCATCTCTGCCACCATTACTAAAAGTAATGCAATGATTACCAACTATAAGTTTAATGGATACAATATGCTCTCTGGTGGTTTTAGGGGAGGGCAAATCTATTGGACATGGGTTATGCCTAATTTGCAAGGTCCTTCGGGTTGTGTATATACTTTGAATGCAAATCCTACTAACAATAATGGCGATTATGCAGAAGTTCAATTACACATGAAATGGAATGGCACCAGCACCGCTGCGGCTCTTGATGTAACCATTTTTTATTCACTCACAAGAGGCGCACAGGGTGTTTATGCTTCTGCCATGCTCAACCACCCACCTAATTATCCATATTGCCCCGGTGGTGAATGGCGAATGGCTAGTTATGTGGGGGGCACTTTCGATTGGTTGAGCGTAGATAGCCTTAGAACAAGAAAAATGGCTAAACCCAGTGACTCATCAGTTGCTGTAAATGGTGCGCCCAAAGAAGTGTCTTTGTGGACAAGCGGTATTTATAAAAACCAATATGAATGCAAGTACGATTACAGTGCCGATTTTGGCAGTGTAGATGTATGGGGCTGGAGTAGTACCACCAGAAACGTGGGTATTTGGGTAACTGCCCCAAGCAAGGAATACTATAACGGAGGCCCGATGAAACTAGAGCTAATGTGCCACCAAGGACCTACATTGTTAAACATGCTTTCTGGCGAACATTACCAAATGGGAACAGATTTTGGCATGGATACGCTAGAAAGCTTCAAAAAGGTTTATGGTCCATTCCTAATTTATTGCAATAGTGTGCCTTCTGGAACACCAAACGCACCAGCCGCTTTGTTTGCGGATGCACAAGCACAGGCAAAGGCAGAACAAGCTGCTTGGCCTTACAGTTGGTTTACCATTCCTGATTATTTAAAGAAAAAACAAAGAGGAATTGTAACAGGTAAGCTTGTGATAAATGATACTACTACCCCCGGTGTTGTAGCTGCAAATATGTGGGTGGGTGTTGCGGTAACCCCCGCATCTAAAACCAATGTAAAAGACTTTCAGATGTGGGTGAAAAACTATCAGTTCTGGACACACACAGACAGCTTAGGCAATTTTACAATACCTAATGTACATCCAGGATTGTATAACATCTATGCGTTTGGTCCAAGTGCAGCAGGACAAATGAGTAAACTAAATTATCTTACAGTAGCGGCGGATAGTATAAGTGCATTGGGTGATGTGGTGTGGGTTCCTACCCGGACTGCACCAACTGTTTGGGTGATAGGTGTGCCAGACAGAACCGCTAGTGAGTTTAGACATGGAAAAGATTGGTGGACTAGCGATACTTTTCCGAGTGTACATTGGGGTAAGTTCATGGATTATCCTGAAGACTTCCCCAATGGCGTAAACTATACCATTGGTCAGAGCAACGTGGCTACAGATTGGAACTTTGTAATGGACTACGACAAAAACGTTTCCGCTAGTAGTCCAGTATGGAAGATTAATTTTAGTTTGGCAAATGCTCCTAAGGTTGGCAACAAAAATTCAGCACTTTATGTGGCGGTTGCTGCTGCTTTCACCTCTGCCCTAATAGTTAAAGTAAATGGCACTCTCATCACCACTGCAACTGGCTCAATTCCTATTAACGCTTCCAATGCTAAAATAAGAAAAGGTATCCATGGGGCTTTTGCTGACTTAAGATTACTTTTTAATGGGAATCTATTAAAGGCTGGGAATAATACCGTCGAATTTACATTGCGAACTGTAGGTGGTGCAACTTCCGGCGATATAATGTTCGATTATCTACGTTTAGAAGCTCCAGGTACTACAATTGGCGAACCCCTACCCATTCAATTTCTTCCATTAACGATTACTAAAGAAAACACAAGTGCAGTATTGCATTGGGCAACGTTGACAGAAGAAAATAATGATCATTTTGAAGTGGAGCGTTCAGTTGATGGAATCAATTTTAGCAGTATAAACAGTATTCCTTCAAAGGGGAATAGTACACAAAGAACAGCCTATACATTTACAGATAATACTCCTTTAATGGGATCGAGTTATTACCGCGTTAAACAAGTGGATAAGAGTGGAAAGTTTACTTATGGCAATGTCATTTCAGTAAACTTTACAAGTAAAGGCGATGCTTTGAAACTATATCCAAATCCAGCAAAAAGAACGGTTACATTTGGTTTTAATATTAAGGAACAAGGAATGCTATTGGCAAACATTGTTAATGCAAAAGGGATAGTTGTAAAAGAGATTAAGATAAATGCAGTTACTGGCAATAATAACCAACAGATTAGTCTTGATGGTTTAGCTGCTGGTAATTATTACATCATTTTGAGAAACAATATACAACAAATTTCTAGCAGATTCGAAAAGCTTTAATTCTTTATTATCAAATAATTCAATATAAAAATGTTTAATATTTCAAGTCGTCTTTATCGTAGTATCGTTTTATCCTTTACTATTTTATTTTTTATATTAAAAGTACAAGCCAAAGTTGTAGTGCCAATGCCTTTTTACAGCCACATGGTGTTGCAACGAAATATACCTGTGCCGCTGTGGGGAACTGCCGCTGTGGGAGAACAAATAGAACTTAGTTTTAATGGACAAATAAAAGATACCGTTGCAGGAGTTGATGGAAAATGGCGAATTGTACTCGACCCAATGGTGGCTAATGGTCCACTAACACTGACTGTAAAGGGAACCAATACCGTAACACTTACTGATATTTATGTTGGAGAGGTTTGGAATTGTGCTGGACAATCAAACATGGATACCAGACTATCATATTATCAAACCAATAATCCTACTTGGGGATATGCTGATACTATTGCCAATGCTACTGACTCATTATTGCGGTATATTGATGTTAGGTATACCATTTTGAAGCGTAATGTAGGTTGGAATGTTATATCACCATCAACAGCAGGTGGTTGTTCTGCAACAGCCTATTTTTTTGGAAAGGCACTGCAAAAGAAACTAGGATGTGCAGTTGGCTTATTAGTAACTGCTGTTGGTGGAACATTTATTGAAGGCTGGCTAGATCCTGCAACAACTGCTGCCGACACAAATATGGTAATGCCAAACGGATTAACTACTGTGGGTGATCAATTTAATCAATTTATTACGCCAGTTTTAAACTATGGAATAAAGGGTACTATCTGTATGCATGGAGAGCAAAACGCTGGCGATACATTAACAGCTCCATTGTATGGAGACAGATTTAAAAAACTGATAACCTCTTGGAGAAAAGATTGGGGACAAGGTGATTTTCCTTTTTATTATGGACAGATTACCATGTTTAATACGAAAGCCCCTGTTGATAGTTTTAGCCCTAGAGTACAGATTAGGGAAGCACAACGTTTTGCTTTATCGCTTCCTAAAACAAGCATGACTGTAAATGTGGATTTAGGTACTGGTACTTGGCATTTTCCTAATAAATACGAAGCTGGCAGAAGGTTGTCTTTAATAGCTTTAGCAAGAGACTATGGCTATGATACGTTGGAGTATTCTGGACCAACATTTGAAAAATTGGGCGTTCAGGGTAATAAGGCGAAGTTGCTTTTTAGTCATAGAGGTTTGGGATTAAAAATGTCAACTGGAACCACCCTTACAGGTTTTTACATTGCTGGAGCAAATGGTGTTTGGTACAAGGCAACGGGTTCAATTGTAGATAGTATGGTGGTGCTTACAAATGCCAGTGTGCCAAACCCAACAAGGGTTAGTTATGCACAAGGAAAAACCTCCTACAATTTGTTTAATAAGAACGGGCTACCCGCTTCTCCATTTAATAGCGATTTGCAATGTTGGTCTGATGGTGTCAATCAAATAATATCAATACCAGAAACAAGTAATAAAACTTTAGGTGTGCCAGACTTTAGCCCTGCAACCACTACTTCTGGTTTGCCTATTACTTACCAAACTGACAACGCAAGTGTAGCCACTATTGATAGTGCGGGATTAATACATTTAGAAGGGGCAGGTACCTGTCATATTACTGCTTATCAGTCAGGAGATTCTACTTACAGATCATCAGTTACTTTGTCTCAAACCCTTACTGTCTCTAATCCATTGCCCATAGCTTTTTTGCCTTTAACCGTTACTAAAAAGAATACTGTGGCAGTACTTCATTGGGCAACACTTACAGAACAGAACAATGATCATTTCGAAGTGCAACGCTCTATAGATGGAATAAGCTTTACCAGTATTAATAATATAGCTTCAAAAGAAAATAATACTACTAAAATAGAGTACGGTTATATAGATAACGCACCTTCAAAGGGTTTGAACTATTACCGCATCAAACAAGTGGATAAAAGCGGAAAAGTAACTTATGGCAATGTTGTCACTATCAATTTCACTAGTTATGACCATACCCTTAAACTATATCCAAATCCTGCAAAAGAAATTATAACCTTTAGCTTTTATGCCAAGGAACAAGGAGTACAGGTTGTGAATATTATTAATGCAAGAGGAGTGGTTGTAAAAAAGTTAACTATCAATGCAATTCTTGGTGAAAACAACCAACAAATTAGCCTTGCAGGTTTGAGTAAGGGTAATTATTTCATCATTTTAAATAATAATACACTAAACATTTCTAGTCGGTTAGAGAAGTTATAATATAAATATTGACTTATTTATTCGATACTTATTCAATTTTAACTTCAAATAATTTAAAACAACACCCTTTCAGGATAGCACATAACGGGAATCATTTTTTGCTACACTAGCTTGCAACCCAAATGCAAAAAGTAATGAATTGTTTAAAGTTTTTTCTTTTGTTTATTCTGATAAATATTGCTGTAAATATTTCATTTGCGAATGTATTAGGCGGTGGAACAGGCTCTGGTGCAGACGTTACCATTATTGATAATGGAACAACAGTAACCATGAGCAACGGCATTATCTCGGCCACTATAACTAAGTCTAACGCCACCATTACCAACTATAGTTTTAATGGATACAATATGCTTTCCGGTGGATATAAAGGTGGCTCTATTTATTGGAGTTGGAACATGCCTAATTACCAAAACCCTTCTAAATGCACGTACGCTTTAAACGCAGATCCTACTGGTAACAATGGCGAATACGCCGAAATACAATTACACATGAAATGGCCTGGCGATACTAGTACTGCCGCTATGGATGTTGATGTCTATTACTCTTTGACCAGAGGCTCACAAGGTATTTACGCATCTGCAATGCTCACTCATCCTCCTTCTTATCCCAAAAACCCTGGTGGCGAATGGCGAATGTCTAGCTATGTGGGTTCTACTTTCGATTGGTTAAGTGTAGATTCGCTTAGGAATAGAAAAATGGCAACTTTTGCCGATTGGGCAAGTGGTAGTGCAGTAACAGGCGCCCCTCCTGAAGTGCAATTATTAACCACTGGCATTTATAAAAATATGTACGAATGTAAGTATGATTATAGTGCCGACCTTGGCGACATAAATGTATGGGGTTGGAGTAGTAGTACAAAGAATTTGGGTATCTGGGTAACCGCCCCAAGTAAGGAATATTACAATGGTGGCCCCATGAAAAGGGAATTAATGTGCCATAATGGACCAACCATGTTGAATATGTTGAATGGCGAACATTATGGTATGGGTAAGGATTTAGATGTAGATTCGGCTGAGAGCTTTCAAAAACTTTATGGTCCTTTTCTTATTTATTGTAATAGTGTACCAACTGGCACACCAAATGCTTGGTCGGCATTGTGGGCTGATGCACAAAAGCAAGCTTTGGCAGAACAATCTTCTTGGCCTTACACTTGGTTCAAGAATGACAGTTATCTACAAAAGAATCAAAGGGGCACTGTTTCTGGGAGATTAGTTATTAGCGATACAACAACGCCTAAAGCACTGGCAGCAAATATGTGGATTGGGGTTGCAAAAACACCAAATTCTACAACCAACATAACCGACTTTCAAATGTGGGCAAAAAACTATCAGTTTTGGGTACGTACCGATAGTTTGGGTAACTTTTCAATTCCTAATGTCCATCCCGGATTGTACAATATCTATGCTTTTGGACCAAGTGCTGCGGGGCAAATGACTAAACTTAATTATGTCAATGTAGCAGCTGATAGCACAAGTGCATTAGGCGATGTGGTGTGGAAACCTACCAGAACAGCGCCTACTATTTGGGAAATAGGTATTCCTGATAGAAGTGCGGGTGAATATAAACATGGAAAAGACTGGTGGACAAGTGATACTTTTCCAAGTACACATTGGGGTAAGTTTATGGATTATCCAGATGAATTTCCGAATGGAGTGAACTTTACTATTGGTCAAAGTAATATTGCTACAGATTGGAACTTTGTAATGAATTATGACAAGACAGCTCAAACGGCTGCTCCTGAATGGAAGATAAACTTTAATCTTACTAGTGCACCAAAGTCTGGCACTAACACAGCCGCATTGTATCTTGCCTTTGCAGCTTCAAATAGTTCTGCTGTGATTGTTAAGGTGAATGGTTCTTATATCAATACAACTGCTGGTACTGTTCCGCCTAATCAAGTTAATGCCAAAGTAAGAAAGGGCATACATGGTTCCTTCGGCGATTTAAGGTTATTATTTAATGGAAAGCTGTTGAAGGCAGGTGCCAATCAAGTTGTTATTACCATGCGCAATACTGGTTCCATTGGAGACATCATGTTTGATTATGTACGACTGGAAGCTTCTGGAACTTCATTATCGGCTCCACTACCTATAGAGTCTCTGCCATTAACTTTAACTAAAGAAAATGCTACATCCGTTTTGCATTGGTCAACATTGGCAGAACAGAACAACAATCATTTTGAAGTGCGACGTTCTGCTGATGGAATCAGTTTTATAAGCATTCAAAGTATTGCTTCAAAAGGAAATAGTATTGAAAAAGAAGACTATTCATTCACTGACAATTCTCCTTTAAAAGGAGTAAGTTATTATCGCATTAAACAAGTGGATAAAGACGGGAAATATTCTTATGGCAATGTAGTATCGGTTAATTTCACAGCTAAGGATAACGCATTAAAACTTTATCCAAATCCAGTAAGGAACTATCTAACACTTAGTTTTTATGCAAAAGAACAGGGCGAATTAGTAGCTAACATTGTTAATGCAAATGGAGTGGTTGTTAAAGAGTTTTCCATCAAGGCCGTTACTGGTAGCAATAACCAACAAATTAACATCACAAGTTTACCTTCAGGCAACTATTCATTTATTTTAAGAAATAATGTGCAAAGCATTTCTAGCAGGTTCGAAAAACTTTAATACTTAATCAATTTAATATAATAGCCTTGCTGCTAAGGCTATTATAATAAATTGATTGAGCAAGTCAAAAACAAATCGTTTTGATTCCTTATTCCAAATAAATAACTTGCTCTAGATTATTCAATTCTGCTTCTGTAAATAATCGAGAATACACCATAAACCTAACGCCCAATGGAATTTCTAAGGAAAAACTTGATCCTCTTCCTTCCACAACATCGATGGTTAATTCAGAATATTGCCAATATGCAAACTGGTCTTTGTTCATGTAAAAATTGCAATCATCAATACAGCCAATCAATACATCACTACTGCCAACAATGAAATCTCCTTTTTCAAAACACATAGGCTGCGAACCATCGCAACAGCCGCCACTTTGATGAAACATAAGCTCACCATACTTTTCTTTAAGTGTAGCCACGGTTTTTGTAGCATCGACTGTAAGCAATACTCGTTTTTTCATAATGAATAGTGATTAATGATTAGTGGCTAGCCATGAGATATTAGTTAATATTAGTTGGTAGTTAACCACAAATAATGACTCCCTGCGGTTTAGTTAGGGAAGGCTTCGCTTTAAGCGAAACCTTCCCTTCTATATAGAATTTCACTTAAATAAACGGCATCTACAAGTAACTAACAACTCTAAAAGAATCCTAGTTTGTTTTTATCATAAGATATAAGCATATTCTTTGTTTGGCGATAATGACTAAGCATCATCTTATGTGTTTCTCTTCCAAAACCAGATTTCTTATACCCACCAAAAGGCGCATGTGCCGGATAAGCATGATAACAATTCACCCAAACACGACCTGCCTGAATGGCTCTTGGCACTTTATAAAGTTCATGCGCATCTCTTGTCCAAACGCCGGCACCCAAACCATATAAACTATCATTAGCTATGGCAATTGCTTCTTCGGTAGTTTTGAATGTTGTGACACAAGTTACTGGTCCAAATATTTCTTCCTGAAAAACACGCATCTTGTTGTGTCCTTTCAAAATGGTTGGTTTAATGTAAAAGCCACCGCCAAGTTCACCATCTAGTTGGTTAGCTTCACCGCCACACAACACTTCCGCACCTTCTTCCTTACCAATATTGATGTAAGCAAGTATTTTTTGAAACTGATCATTTGAAGCTTGTGCCCCCATCATGGTGGAAGTGTCTAGTGGATGCCCAGCTTTAATTGCTTTAGCTCTTTCCACAACCCTTGTCATAAACTTATCGTATATGCTTTCATGTACCAATATTCTGGACGGTGCCGTGCAAACTTCTCCCTGGTTTAGGGCAAACATAACTGCACCTTCCACTGCTTTATCAAAGAAATCATCATCAGCATCAGCTACAGATGGAAGAAAGATATTGGGCGATTTACCGCCTAGTTCCATCGTTACCGGAATAAGATTTTCAGAAGCATACTGCATAATCAATCTACCAGTAGTTGTTTCGCCAGTGAAAGCTACTTTAGAAATTCGTGGAGAAGTGGCAAGCGGTTTTCCAGCCTCAGTTCCAAAACCAGTCACCACATTCAATACGCCTGCAGGAAGAATGTGTGCAATTAATTCCATCAAACAAAGAATTGAAGTAGGCGTTTGTTCTGCCGGTTTCACCACCACGCAACAACCGGAGGCTAATGCAGGTGCAATCTTCCAACAAGCCATTAATAAAGGAAAATTCCATGGAATAATTTGTCCTACAACGCCAATTGCTTCGTGAATACAGATACTTACCGTGTTTTCATCATGCTCAGAAATACTTCCTTCTTCGGCACGCAAAACGCCAGCAAAGTAGCGAAAATGGTCAATACATAAAGGCAAATCGGCGGCAAGCGTTTCTCTTAAAGCCTTTCCATTATCAATGGTTTCCACGATGGCCAAATACTCCAAATTGTCTTCCATTATCTGTGCAATCTGAAGTAAAAGCTTACTTCTAGTAGCAACTGCCGTCTTGCTCCACTTAGGGAAAGCAGCGTGGGCAGCATCTAGTGCTAGGTCAATATCCTCTTTTCCCGATCTAGCAGCTTTAGTAAAAACAAGTCCATCAATGGGAGATGGGTTATCAAAATATTCTCCCTTAACAGGTGGAACAAACGCTCCACCAATAAAATTTTCATACCTTTCTTTGAAGGCAGGCCTTTGAGCAATCGCTGACATAATGTGTTGTTTTATTTAGTATTAAAATGTAAAGTTGAAGGAATAGTCAGTTTTCAATTAGCATTTTGGTAGCAGCTTATAGCATCAAATTCCCAATTTTTTTTCAGACAATTTGTTTTCTATATATTCGGCAAACGAAAATGATTCTTGCTATGCCCGATGTAAATAAACTTAATGCCGTTAAGTTAACAGAAGAGAAATATTTAAAAACACTAGTGGAAAACAGAACGATACACACGTTGGATAATTGTGAGCTGAATGTATTTGAAACCTACACTCAATCTGATTTAGTATCGTTATTGTTTAATGACTTTGTGGTGACCAGTATGCTCAGGGGCAAAAAAGTTATGCACCTTCTTGATGATCCTGCTTTCGAATATTTGCCCGGTGAAAGTGTTTTGGTTCCGGCAGGTGTTACTATGAAAATAGATTTTCCAGAAGCGAGCAACCATACACCAACACAATGCATTGCCCTTGCAATAGACAATAATAAGATACAACAAACCTTGCAAAACCTGAATGAAAAGCATCCTCGTCAAGGCAGTAATCCTTACTGGCAGTTTAACAAAAACAACTATCATTTTTGTAATAACATCGAGTTAACCCAGATAATGAACAAAGTGATTAATCATTGTTCTAGCACATTACCCTGTAAAGACATCTTGGCCGATTTGGCTTTACAAGAGTTGATAGTGAATATTATTCAAATACAAAACCTTAAATCCGTAGAAGAAGTTGATGATAAAAACAATCCTCTATCGTTTATTATAACTTACATAAAGGCAAACATTACCGATGAAATAAAGCTAGAAGCACTTAGCAAAAAGGCTTGTATGAGTAAATCTACTTTCTATAGAACCTTTAAAAAAGAGTTTGGTTTGAGTCCTAATGAATACATTATTAACGAAAGAATTAAAAAAGCAAAACAACTACTTCAACAAACCAAGGCTACGATAAAATCAGTTTGTTTTGAATGTGGCTTTAGTGATGTAAACTATTTTGCTAGGTTATTTAGAAGTTTAGAGGGCATACCGCCATCACAATACCAAGAGATTGCCACCACTAAAGGGAAAGTGTTTAATGCGTAAGTGATGTTTGTTAATAAGAAACGCCATTTAAGTTTTTCAGGGGGATGATACATTTTATATAATTTTTTTTAAGGACATTGTAAAGCAGAGAAATTGATGCTAATTATTTCCTATTTATTTCTAAAAAATGGGAAATAAGTGACCAAATAAGTAATCCGTTATTGATGATAGAATATTTTAGAAGCAAGAATACAGTTTTATAATAACTAATAAATTTATCTGAATTAAGGTATTTATAGGATTTCAGGATAAGTAGGATTGATACGCACGTGTAATGGTAAACTACACTGCTATTTTCTTCACCATTACCACATTTACGACCAAAGGCACGCCATCTTCCTTTATAAAATCTAAGGTAAAGTCGTCATAGCCAGCTAGTTTGGCATTCAGCGTCAGCGTATCATAAAGCGATGTATTGATAATATAACTACCATCGGCATCGCTTTGCGCACGCTTACCCACCCCCACTAAGTATAGTTGTACATCTGAAAGTAAAGCACCACTGATTCTATCAGTACATAAACCCGAAATTAAGGATGGCACCCCGATACTTATAAACTGCATGCCCAACAACCTTCCCTGCACCCTGATACTGGATGCATCGTCGAGACTATAGTATGCTTCTATTTCGTTCCAGATGTGTTTGATGAGGTCTTTTATTTCTGCATTCTGTTTCTTTAGTTTACTTATTGCCGTTGTAACAACTGTTTTAGCATTACTTACAGCCCTAATAATGGGCGTTGCATCATTTATTATTGTGGTAATTTCTGCAATAGTAGGAGATGCTATTGCAATGCCACCGTCGGCTATGCGGGCAGCATCGCCTGTAAGTAACAATGCTGCTGCAGCAAGCAAAGTGGCATCTGTACGCATGTTGGGCATCTTTTTATTAGAAATTTCAAGTCCATAAAATGCCCTTGCCGATGCCAGTATTGTGTTCAAGTCTATACAATTATTAATGCTGGCATAAAAACTTTTAATGTATTTTCTTAGCAACTTGCGCTGTGGTTTGGCAAGCTCCACTGCTTTATGAAATACTTGCCATGCCGCTACTATGGATGCCTTGCCAGCATTGTAGGCGGCAATATCTGTATCCAATCTGGCAGAAGTAGCATCTGATAGTAAATTATCTGCCAGAGTTACTGCACCATC
This sequence comes from Chitinophagaceae bacterium, assembly GCA_947447825.1. Classification (GTDB taxonomy): domain Bacteria; phylum Bacteroidota; class Bacteroidia; order Chitinophagales; family Chitinophagaceae; genus Parasediminibacterium. The sequence continues at coordinate 13,962 of CANFLL010000042.1, forward strand.
CTTCTTGGCTTTTGCGGTGTTTAATGCCTTTATGGTTGCGGTAATAGATTGAGGTAAGCGCCTTGTGATACCCATGACAAATAGATAATTCGTGATGAAAACTGATTAATAAAATCATTTTAACCAACCATCGCAATATCCCCTGTTGCGGCTACACTTTTGCTTAGTGGAGTAATAACCTAATAAGTAACGACAATCTTTTTAGAAAGGGTGAAGTTATGTATTAATCAAAAGTTCAAACTTTATTATTCGATCTATTTAAAAAGATTTATTTTATATTATTTTTCATTTGGATTAATTCTACAAAAAACAACCATGCTACCAGTACTGGTAGGATACTTATAAATGAAATAATCGACCTACCAGCGCTGGTAAGCCGCTTATTCAATAAATAAATAACCTACCATTGCTGGTAAGGCACTTATGGCAGAAATAAAGAATCTACCAACGCTGGTAGGGTAGTTATTACTTTTATAAGTAGCACGTTATTGATACTGACTAGATTTTTAGGAACAGATGGGTATGGTGCATATAATAGAGATTTGGGATGGATAGTTGGAATCATGGAACTTCTGATTGATAACAATTAATATGGAGAGAAGGAATTGTGGTATATATTTGAAGATTGGAGGTTGTTAGAAAATATCAAATAAATAAAAATTATGAAACAAGATAAAGAAAGAGAAATTATAAAAAGACTTGTAGAGTGTCAACTATTTTTTGACAAACAAAAACGAGAATTATATAAGAAAACTGGAACTTCTATTGTTTCATATTCTAATCCTCAATACTTGCCAGATTTTATTGACATTGCTTGCGATATTTTAGGTTTCCCTGTAGATACAGCAATGATGCAGGCTATTGGCGATTTGCCAGCAGATATTTCTACTGACAAACTATACTCTCGGACGTTTTTACCACATATATATGACATCGAAAAGGACCCCATTGACGAATGGCTAATTGAAAAAGCTACAAATGCCCTTTATGAAAAGTTGCATAATGACATGCTGCATTTTCCAGAGCTTTTTGTTGATACAAGATAATGCTTCATAAGTTTCATAATTAAACCAATAATAAAGTAACATTTAAAAACCAGTAAGCGGCAATTTGGAACATCAAAAATTAAAATCAATAAAAAAATGAATATGCGTAATTTGCTAATAGAGACAAATCGCTTTCTTGTACATGGATATACCTCAAATAGTTCAAAAGGAAGCTTATCGGAGAGGATTGCTTTTACTTTTGAGAATGCCAATAGTCATGAATTATGTGTTTGCACAGTTGCTTTGGGGGATCACACTAGAATAAATTGTTTTCAGCCAGTAGGTTTAATTGTTGGCAACTCTAATAAAATAACGTATTGTAGAAATAGAGATGGGGGAACCATGAGATTGGACAATGGTGATTTAAATGGGATAACAGAAGGTGGTTTCTTTGATCCTACTCAATCTCAAGTTAAAGATACTATATTAAATAGACCTCAGGGAACGTATAATGAATTTAGAATTAAAAATTATGAAATATTGGGATTCTATATTTCAAAGGATGAAGGTGAATTAGGAGCTGTCGAACTTATTATTACTAATGAAGGATTATTCTATGAACAAACGTGTGGATACAAACTGCCATATTATTTTGTTACAAATGGATTATTGAATGAAGTTACTTTTAATAAAGAATATAATCAGTTTTCTTTTGTAAAACAAGTTTCAAATAAAGACTTATATGGGAATTAACAAATCCATATAACCTATTTAGCGCAGGCGTGTCCAAATGTGCAACAAACATAAAAACGAAAAACCTCATCTTCACCAAACATGCAATCACTAACTCCTAACTATTTACTGCTCACTGTTCACCTACCATAATCCGCCACTTACCGCCCTTTTAAAGTGGACAGCCTAATACGGCTTGCATGCAATAGACTGGTTAATCTACTTTTGACCCAACAAACAAAAGAATAAAATGGAAAACAATATTAATTACAGAAGTAATAATAGGTTTTGGCTTGGTGCCTTATTTTTAGTTGGCGGAGGATTGCTATTGGCTAGTAAACTCGGAGCCCCCATACCGCATTGGGTATTTTCTTGGCAAGCATTTCTTATTGCAATGGGATTTTATAGTGGCATTAAACATCGCTTTCAAAGTGGTGGATGGCTGATAATGATTGGCGTTGGCTCTTATTTTCTATTGGATGAAAACCTGGCAGACTATCAATTGCACCAATATCTGTTGCCAGTAATGATAATGTTGGTGGGGGTTATTTTTATTCTTTGTCCTAAGAAAAGATTCTTCAGAAATAAGAATAGATGGCGTAATAACTGGGACGATAAAGCAAAACATGCCTTTGATGGTGCTTTAAATGGAGACAATACTTCCTCGGCAGGTAACGCAACAGCTACCGAAGAAGTTCTGTATATCAACTCTATTTTTAGTGGTGTAAAAAGAACCGTGTTTTCTAAAAACTTTAAAGGCGGAGAAATAAGTTGCGTATTTGGCGGTGCTGAAATAGATTTGCTTCAAGCGGATATTCAAGGAATAGTAACACTGAAACTAGATGAAGTGTTTGGTGGTATAGAACTAAGAATACCCTCAAACTGGACGGTGCAAACGCAAATAGATGGCATGTTTCATGGTGTGGATGATAAGAGAAGGTTTCAAGAAAATGCCGACCCAAACAAAGTACTTATCTTGAAGGGTTCGGCAGTGTTTGCTGGTATAGAGATAAAGAGTCATTAAGTAACTAATATCTTTATAGCTAACCTAAACCCTATAAGGGTTTTGAACCCTTATAGGGTTGGCAATTGGTTTTTGTAATTTTATCTACCGCCGTATACTTTTATCAATTGTAATTATTTCTAAAATTGGCTGCCACAGTAACTACATATAAAGAAAAATATTTTCTGACCATTGCCTTATGGTGGTTGCTATGGATGCTGCTGCAGTGGAACGTGATTTATAGGCTTGGTTACAGCAATGCGGAAGCAATTACCGACAGTATAATCAGTAATACCCTACTTAGCCTTGCCTGCTTTGTGGTGTTTAATAACATGCGCTACTATCTGCCCAAACATCAAAGGCACATTTATCTTATCACTATCAGTACCATTCTTAGCAGCTTGTGGCTAATTTGTTTACGAATCTTACTAGGAATTATATTTAGAAATGATACAATCTACACCAGCTTTCTGGCCCAATCATCTACCATACGTTTTGGCTTTTCCTTTTTAATGATTGGGTTTATGTCTACCATCAGCCTTTTATGGTATTCGCAAAAAGAACAAATGGAGATAGATGCCAATAAAAAAGAAATAGAACAACTTGCAAAAGATGCAGAACTTTTTAACCTAAGGCAGCAACTGCAACCCCATTTTCTGTTTAATAGTCTCAATTCTATTAGTGCATTAACAGGTAGCCAACCAGAGAAAGCTAGAGAAATGATTGAACAGTTATCAGACTTTTTAAGGAGTACGCTGCGTAAGGAAAACCATCATAAGAATAGCCTGCATGAAGAGTTGACTCATTTGAGGCTTTATCTAGAGATTGAAAAAGTTAGATTCGGACATCGATTACAAACGGAGATAAACATAAACGAAGAGATTGGACAATTGCAAGTTCCCTCCCTCCTTTTGCAACCAGTAGTAGAAAACGCTATCAAGTTCGGATTATATAATACTATTGGCAATGTGCTGATTAGTATTTCTGCAACACAAATAGGAAGTACCTTACTGATAACGGTTCAGAATCCTTATGATTCATCAATAGTAGAAACTTCAAATGGCACTGGCTTTGGGTTGCAATACATTAAACGAAGACTCTTTTTATTGTTTGGCAGAAATGATTTAGTGCAAACCATTCAGCAAAACGATACATTTATTACCCAACTAAACATTCCACAATAGTTATGAAATGTATAATAATAGACGATGAACCGCTTGCGAGAAGCATGGTGAGGGAATATTTGCAATACCATCCCACAATAGAAATTGTTGCTGAATGCGGTGATGGTTTTGAAGGATTGAAAGCTATTCAACAATACAATCCTCAATTACTATTTTTAGATATTCAGATGCCTAAAATAAATGGATTTGAATTATTGGAATTGATAGATACACTACCGAAAGTAATATTTACAACGGCATTTGAAGAATATGCAGTGAAGGCATTTGAAAGCAATGCGATTGATTATTTGCTAAAACCATTTAGTAAAGACCGCTTTGAGAAAGCTTTGCAAAAGGCAATACAAGCTACGGATTTAAAACCTACAGAAGCTGTAATAGAAGAGGCGGCATTGTTTCCACAGCAAACCACAAGAGTAGTGGTGAAAGATGGCGGCAAAATAAGAATCATCCCTATCATGCAGATACAATACTTGGAAGCTGCCGACGATTATGTAAAAATATTTACGGCGGATGGTTACTTCCTCAAAAAGAAAACGATGAGCTACTTTAGCCAGAGTTTGCCATCACAGCAATTTGTCAGGATACATCGGTCATACATTCTCAATATTCAATTAATAAACAGGATTGAGGCTTATGAAAAAGAAAGTTGGCTAGCAATACTTACCACTGGACAGAAGCTGCCAATAAGCAAAACTGGGTATGCAAAGCTGAAAGAAGTATTGGGGATATAATTAACTAAGGTAATGTATCGAGAAGAACAGTTAATATAATAGAAGCTGAACATTAGCTTATTGGGCAAACTTATCCGTCTTTTCGGCCCCTGTAATGTCGCCATTACTGCGAATTTGAATTTGCAAGTTGCTAATCCATTCACTGCAACCACGACTATATAAAAACTCATTTACATCATGAATAAGTTTCATTACCTCATCATAAGTGCCTTCTAATACGGTAGAAAAAGCACCAACTTCATACTTTACATTCGATGCTTGAATGATGGAGATTGCTTCATCCACCCACTCGTAAGGATGCTTATCCGTTACTACAGGAATAATCTGAATGCTTGCGTTGATGATGTAGTTATGCATAGCCCCTAACCCCTAAAGGGGAATATTTAGTTGTTGATAATAATTGTTTCTGATACTGCATCCAAATTAATAACACCATACACATGCGGAAAAGCAACATTTAATGATGGAGCTATCTCATACTTTAGTGTATGATGAAGTTTTTCTGGTTGAATAACAAGCTTAACCAAATTGGTTTGTCCAGCAAAGAAACGTTCTAATGTGCCAGGAACTTGTTCTGCCGTACTTAAATGAATGAAACCTTCCGTATCTAAAGAAGCGGCTTCGTAGTAGCCTAATTCCTTAGCAGCTTCCCAAGCGGCTTGTGTAGTGATATGATAAATAGGTTCCTCTTTTGGAAGACGGCGAGGGATTTGATATTCCAACAACATCAAGTCAGTTAAAACCATTGCCGTAACCGCTTCCAACACAACAGGAACACGCAAAGCTATACACAAATCGTGACGACCTTTTACAGAGAATGGTTCTACTTCGCCAGTATTCCAGTTAAGTGAATTCTGCTCTTTTGGCGTGGAAGAAGTTGGTTTTATAGCAATGCGAAACTCTAATTCATTGTTATTAGTAATACCACCAACAATTCCCCCTGCATGATTGGTAGTTGTTTTACCCGTGCTATCTGCAATGGTGTCATTATGATCTACGCCAAACATCTTGGCGGCAGCAAAGCCAGCACCAAATTCAATACCTTTTACAGCAGGGATAGCAAAGACTGCATGACTAATTAATGATTCTACAGAATCGAAAAAGTGTTCGCCCAAACCTAGAGGAAGACCATTTACCTTACAATCTACAATGCCACCAATACTATCCTTAGCATCAATAGCTTTCTGCAAACCTTTTTCTAAATCCTTCTCCCCTCCTATTTCTAGTATCGTACTTTTTACTTCTATTCCTTTTAATAGTTTCTTGGCAATAACACCAACTGCTACTAAACAAACAGTCAAGCGACCACTAAAGTGTCCACCACCTCTGTAATCTTCGAAGCCACCATATTTCTGATGTGCCACAAAGTCCGCATGACCGGGACGAGGAAAATCACGTTGCTTTTGATAATCGGAAGAGCGGGTATTGTTATTTTCGAAGATGATGGTAATGGGCGCACCGGTAGTGTAGCCATTAAATAACCCACTCTTAAAGATGGGTAAATCAGTTTCTTGACGAGGAGTGGTTCCTTTTTGGGTTCCACCTTTACGGCGTTCAATATCAACCAAGAAGTCATCAACTTTCAAAGGCAATCCAGCAGGACAGCCATCAATATTAACACCCGCACATTCTCCGTGCGATTCGCCAAATATGGTAACCTTAAAAATTCGTCCGAATGAGTTCATTTGTTATTATTGTAATAATATTTCTATTTCTGTGCTGTCAAAAATATTGGCAAATCCTCTTGCTTTCAAACCTTTATTTAAAGGTTTATCTCCAGACCATAAAATTGCTCCTAAATATATAGTTGCTGCAACAAATGCAGCGTCATCTTGGTCGATGCCATAAACAAGTAGAAAAGCAACATCTTGAATTTCATTGGGAATGTCAACGTAATTAACAACCTTTAACTTATCTAAAAGTAACTTTATTGATACTTCTAGTTCACTTTCTGTTGATTTAGAAGATTTCATCAATTTCAAATGATGCTTTGCAAGTTCTTCAAGTGTTGCACAATGAATATGTAAATTGTGCTTTAATGATAGTAATTGAAACTGTTGGGAAGTTTTTCCTTTTTGAGATATTATAATACTCATTAAGATGTTAGAATCGAGTACTATATTCAAAATAGACGTTGTTTAATTTTGTCTAGATAAGGCTTCATGGCTTCCCTTCTTTCTTTCTTGACTTCCAATAACAACTCTTCTAATTCTGAACCAGCATCTACATCACAAAAATATTCAGACTCCTTTTGGGAGTTATCTATTTGTTCAACTACTTTTTTTAACTCGCCAGTGTACTTTTCCCTTGGTATTCTAATAACTACTTCCTTCTCTAATATTTCTACTGACATAAATTTGTTTTGCCCAAATCTACAGTAAAATCTTAAGAAAGCACTGCTCCCAACTTTTCTATGTGCTGATAGAAGTTAGGATATGATTTATTAATCGCCTCCGCTTCTTCAATTGTCACAGCACCAGTCGCTTTTAAAGCAGCAACAGCACAAGCCATGGCAATACGGTGATCGTGGCGAGAATGAACAGTTGCACCATGCAAACCATTGCCACCATTAACAATCATCAAATCGTCTTGCAAAACTATTTCTACCCCCATTTTGGCAAACTCATCTTGCAATGTCAATCCTCTATTGCTTTCTTTGTGAGCTAACCTACTTACGCCCTCTATAACTGTTTTACCCGTGCAATAAGAAGCAAGTGCAACCAACGGAGGAAATAAATCAGGACAATCGGTAGCGTCAAAATGAAAAGCTTGTAAACTATTACCACCCCCAACTCCTGAAGGGGAGGCAACATCTATTTGTTCTAATTGAATAGAGAGTTTGCAACCACAATCTATTAAAGCTTGCAATATTGCCTTATCAGCTTGAGTAGAATGTACGTCTAATCCTTTCACCGTAATATCTCCAGCAACAGCACCAGCTACTAAAAGAAAAGCAGCACCACTCCAATCCCCTTCAACAGTGTAATCTATACTTTCTTTTTGGGCTGATTTATCAACAGGATTTACGGTAAAGCTTTCGTAATTATTATTGATAATGCTATAGCCAAAGTCCTCCAAAACCTTAAGCGAAAGGTCTATATAAGGCTTGCTTTTTAAATCTGTAACAGAAATAGTGACTGGTTCAGTAGCTGAAGCAGCATAAGCAAATAATAATCCGGTTAAGAATTGAGAACTAAGTGAACCATCAACGGTAATTGCTTTTGGTTGTAATGACCCTTGAATGTGCAATGGAAGTTTGCCAGCATTAGAAGTAATTTGTACACCTAATTGAGGCAATATCTCATCGAAGAAATCCATTGGGCGGGTTAATAAACTCCCCTTTCCATTAATGGTAATCTTACTTGGTGACAAAGCAAAAATGGGTGTAAACATCCTGATGCCTAAGCCACTTTCACCGCAGTTTACGGTAATATCTTCGGTAGTATTTAATCCTTTAGAATTAACCACCAAAACATCATCCTTATATTCAACAGTTGCGCCCAAATCTTGAATCATCTGCACCGCAGCCTTATCATCATTGGAAATCCCTGGATTATGTATTATAGTTTGTCCAACTTTTAGTAATGCAGCAGCACAAGCCCTCTGCATAGAACTCTTAGATGCCGCAGCCGTTATTGTTCCTTTTAATGTTGATGGTTGTATCGTTACAATCACGTATGTCTATTTATTAAAATGCTTTAATTATTTGTTCTATTTCTTCAATAGGAATTTGTTTTATCACCCCTTTTCCAATCTTTTCCAATAAGATGTAATTGATAGAATTCTTTTCCCTTTTCTTGTCCATCTTCAAAACATTCAATACAGCAGTATTATCAAACTCAAGATTGGTAGGAAGTCCATAGTTTCCTAGTACTTCTTTTACTTCCTCTGTTTGTTTAAACCCAAGTAACTGTTCTGAAATAATGGCTGCATAAGCGGTTCCTATTGCAACAGCTTGCCCATGATATAGTTCGTACTTATTCTCCAACGCATGACCAAGCGTATGCCCAAGGTTCAATAGTTTTCTATCTGCTTTTTCAAATTCATCTTTCTGTACAACCTTGGTTTTTAGTTTGGCATTACGCTCCACTAAATCAGCTAAAAGTGCTTTGTCTTTTTGGAAAGTAGCCAATGTATTTGCCTTTAGTAGCTTAAACATGGCTGCATCTTTAATACAAGCATGTTTAATAATTTCAGCAAACCCATTACTCCAATCAGCATCAGTTAAAGTTTTCAAAAGACTTACATCATATAATAAAAAATTAGGCTGGCGAATGATGCCTACCATGTTTTTATACAGTCCTACATCTATACCATTTTTTCCACCAATACTAGCATCAACCATTGCCAATAAAGTAGTTGGCACAAATCCAAAGGCAATTCCACGCATATAAACACTGGCAACATAGCCCGTCATATCCGTAATTACGCCACCACCAATACCTACAAGTGTTGTTTTTCTATCAGCTTGTAGTTCTATTAGCTGATTAATAATACTATCTATGGTGGTTTGATTCTTATGCTTTTCTCCAGAAGGAACTACAATTGTCTTGAAGCCTTTAAACTTTGCCTGATGCAGGCTATGAATGGTTTCGTCGGTAATGATAATGGTATTATCAACCGGAACAATTTCTTTTAATTGTTTAATGGAGGCATCAAAGTAGTAATCGACAGAGGCTGTAGTAAATTTGAATGTTTGTTTTTTCATGCAAAAATCCCTAATAGTGAGGGGCATTGGGGGATTAAACAAAGAAAGTACCCTGCTTAGGGCAGGGTACTTTTATTTTAGGAGTTCATTATCTTATTCTGATGATTAATGCTTTCCATGTGAACAGCATCAAAATACTTAGTGATAAACTCTTTGCTTAGTCCGAGTTTGTCACCCTTTGCAAACGCTCGCTCCAATATTTCATTCCAGCGATTTGTTTGTAAGATGGTGATGTTGTTATCTTTTTTATATTGACCAATTTTTTCTGCAACCTTGATGCGTTGACCAATAATTTGCAACAATTCATCATCCAATTGATTAATCTGTTGGCGAAGCTTTTCCAATGCAGCATGGTATTCTTCTGATGCTACATCTTCTTTTCTCCAACGGATGTTGCCAAGCATTTCACCCAATCTTTCAGGAGTTACTTGTTGTTTAGCATCACTCCAAGCGTGATCAGGATCAACATGGCTTTCTATGATTAAGCCATCAAAATCTAAATCAATTGCTTTTTGTGCTACTTCTTGCAAAATATCACGACGACCACAGATGTGTGAAGGATCATTGATAATCATCAATTCTGGGTAACGACGTTTCATTTCAATAGCTAAATGCCACATAGGAGCATTTCTGTATTCTGTGTTTCCGTAGCTACTAAATCCTCTGTGTATCAATCCAATTTGTTTAATACCTGCTTTTGCAACTCTTTCTACCGCACCAATCCACAACTCTAGGTCAGGATTAATAGGGTTCTTGATTAAAACCGGAACATCAACACCACGAAGCGCATCTGCAATTTCTTGTACACTAAATGGGTTTACAGTTGTTCTAGCTCCCAACCAAAGGATGTCTACATCAAAATGTAGTGCATCTTCTACTTGTTTTGCGGTTGCAACTTCAACAGCAACAGGCAATCCTGTAATCCTTTTGGCAGCTTGCATCCAAGGCAATCCCTTTGTTCCAATCCCTTCAAAACTTCCCGGACGTGTACGTGGTTTCCAAATTCCGGCTCTCAAAACATCTACTTTTCCTGTAGCTGCCAAGCCTGTAGCCGTTGCTATCACTTGTTCTTCAGTTTCTGCACTGCATGGGCCGCTAATAATTAACGGTCGTTTGTTCCATGCTTTTTGTGTAACTTCTTTCATTGTTGGGCTTGCAATACTTGCGTCCATTTTTGTTGTTTTATTCACATAACGACGACTCCATCGGTCTAGAACATTATGCTACATGAGTGATAATAAGTATTTTTTGTTACTGGTTTCAAGTTACTAGTAACCGGTAACTTGAAACCAGCAACTTTTTTATCTGCTATTAGCGTCATTCATTCTGATGCGTCTGCCTTTATAGTTCTTTCCATCCAAGCAACGAATCATTTGATGAGAAGCTCCTTGCTCTACTTCAACCCAGCTGTTCATGTCTTTCATATCTATTCTTCCAAGAACTTCTTTTTTCAAGTCGCTCATATCAAGAATAAATTGAAGAAAGCTAGCTTTATAAAAACCATCTTTTGTTCCTAGGTTTACAAACAAGCGAGCATAGCCAGGAGTAGCACCACCGCCACCGTAACTGCCTCTTTCTGCTCTTTCCCCTCTTTCTTGTCTCTCTCCTCTAGGCTCAAATCGAGTTCTTTCGCGATTATTTCCTTGTGCGCCTCTATCTGCTCCAAATTCACGAGGCTTTTGTCTACCATTATCTCTTAGATTAAGGTCTTCTGCATTTTCATAATACTTCAAGAATCTATCAAACTCAACGGCAGCCAATCTTTTCAGAATATCTTCCTTACTTACATCTGCAAATTTCTCTTCAAGCATTGGTAAATAAGTGTCGTAATCCCCATGGGTAATATCTGTCTCCAACAATTTATCCATTACTGCATAAAACTGCTTTCTACAAACGTCTTTACCCGTAGGAATATCAACTCTATTAAATGTAGATTGAATTAATTTTTCAATTGCTTTTAGTTTAAAGGTTTCACGAGCATGAACGATACTCATACAGATACCGGTATTGCCAGCTCTCCCTGTTCTACCGCTACGGTGCGTGTACACTTCAATGTCATCAGGAAGCTCATAATTGATTACGTGTGTAATTCCTTGAACATCAATACCACGAGCAGCTACGTCTGTAGCAATTAATAATTGTAATGTTTTATCGCGAAACTCGCCCATTACCTTATCACGTTGAGCCTGTGTTAAATCTCCATGAAGGGCATCAATATCATATCCTTCTCTGGTTAGCTTTTCTGCAATATCCTGTGCATCAACCTTTGTCCTTGTAAATATGATACCATAAATACCTGGGTTAAAGTCTATCAAACGCTTTAAAGTTTCGTAACGGTGTTGTGCAGAAGTAATGTAATATTGGTGATCAATATTCTTGTTACCACTATTTACTTTACCAACAGTTACTTCAAATGGCTCTTTCATGTACTTCTTGCTCACCTTTCTAATTTCTGGTGGCATGGTTGCGCTAAACAACCAAGTACTTTCACGTTGTGGGGTGTTTTGTAGGATGAATTCTATATCATCTTTAAAGCCCATGTTCAGCATTTCATCAGCTTCATCAAGTACTACATACTTAATTTGACCAAGATCGATTGCTTTTCTTTCAATCAAGTCGATTAAACGACCTGGTGTAGCCACCACAATCTGAACTCCTTTCTTTAAATCTCTGATTTGTATGCCGATACTTGCACCACCATAAACTGCCACTACCGAAACACCTCTAATATGTTTCTTAAAATGTTCTAATTCATTTACAATTTGCATGCAAAGTTCCCTTGTAGGACAAACAATAAGTGCTTGAGGGTAACGATCATCTGCATTAATAATATTTAGCAAAGGCAAGCCAAAAGCTGCTGTTTTTCCTGTTCCTGTTTGTGCTAAACCAATAAAATCTTTGGTGCCTGAAAGCAATACTGGTATTGCCTTTTCTTGTATTTGTGTGGGGTTCACATACCCTAATTCCGTCACCGCCTGTACAAGCCGTGCGTCTAATCCCAACTCTTCAAAAGTTATCATCTATTTTTTATAATTTGCCGCAAAAGTAACTTAAAATAACCCCTTAACCGACATTTTATTTATAATGGTGTTAAATTCTTATAAGGGAATCCTCTGCGAGGGCGGTAAAAATATTGTTTTAACCTAAAAATCAGGTCATTTATCAGTTCAAATCCCTTAATATTTCCTCTTTCGATATTTTGTATTGTGGCCTTTAATGTTTTCACTTCCCTTCAACTGTAAGTTTTTTACACAGTTTTTCACTTACAGTTAAATAAAGGGTTTATCAGAAAAGGTTCATAAAAAATTATTTGCATAAGCTAGGATGCCTATCGATTAAATTTTATATTACAGCCCCAATATTGCTATTACTAATATGTATTACCCAAAAGAACAGTAGGATGAAATGAGAAGCACACAAGGATTTGTTACCAGTAATGATATATACATCAATAATTCGATAGCCCTAAATGTCTTCAAGAAATTTTTGGAACTTACAGTGCGCAAAATCTCCCTAGTAAACAGAATGCTGTGTTACGCTTATTTCCTATTAAAATACCCTCAAAATAAAACCTACAGAAAGGCTAGTAAATTTACTAGACAGTGAAAGAAGGTTGTTGAACAGGCTAGTAAATTTACTAGGAAGTGAAAGAAGGTTGTTGAGCAGGCTAGTAAATCTACTAGACAGTGAATGAAGGTTGTTGAGTAGGCTAGTAAATTTTTTTGGCAATAAACGAAAGGTTGTTGAATAGATTTCTAGATTTAAAAGGCTGAAATCTATTGGCACTGAAGAAGCTGTAATTCCATAATAAATATAACATCAAAATTTATTTTTACTCTGTTCAAACTATAAAATAATCCATTTATATTTACCACTCAATCACTAAATTTAAAACAATCATGCCACCAAAATTTGCCTTGTTTAAAAAAACAATCCCTATCTGTATTATTCTGTTTTGTTCTTCTTGCGCTGCGATTTTTAATAGTAAAAGAACAACAACAAACATTCATACCTATCCAGACCATGCCCAAATAATATTGAATGGCAAGGATTCATTCTGCTGCAATGTTGAGTTGGTGTCTGTTTTGCGGTCGGGACATCCACTAGAAATAACAGTAAAAAAAGATTCTTTACTAAAGACTGTGTCTGTTAATCCCCTTCTTTCTTCCACTTATGTTTATCCCAATCTTTTAACAGGCTGGATTTATGGAGGCGGTTACTTAATAGATTTGGCTTCAAAAAAAAGATTTACTTATCCTAGCGATATCTACATTGACTTAACTAAAAAAGGGGACAAATATTACACAGGAAACGACAACCAATTAATTAATATTTGTATTCAAACTCCCCTAATAAATTCCTACAGTTACACCATTTAAAAGCAAAATGTTCTCGATGGCGGCACACTAGGTTTTGCTGGAAGTTTAGAATACTAATAAATAAAGATTACTTTATTTCAGCAAATGGAGGCTATTATCCCAAATTTGGGTGGTTTAATTCACCGGAACGTGCGTATCGATTTATGAGTATATCTGCAAATAGAAAGTATAACAGATGGAATGCTGGCGTTGGATTGGCTTGGGTGAGTTTTAAATATTCAAACGATGATAATGCTGATAATTCTGATGCAGTTGGCAATGTTTACACACACGGGTATGCTGTGAAACTGGGGGCAGAATATCAATTATCTAATGAATGGTATCTTGGTGCAACCTATCAACCACTTATTGCCAAAGACCAAGGTAATGATGGCAATAATATTAATTACTTTGGCATTCAGTTGAATTATAAATATACATTGAGTAAGACGAACAGAGTGTCACCCACACCTTAATACCTTCTAATTCCTTAGCTAGTTTTCATTACCCTATAAAAATATTTTTCTTCGTTTTAAAAAATTCTTTTACTTAGCAGTAGAATTCTAACGATTAACGATAATAAAACTTGCTACATGAACAACAACGCACTCAATGGGGCTATGATTCAATTATGGCTAAATGACAACTTTTCACAAAAAGCTGTGGAAGAATCCCTTGTTTCAAAAGGTTATGCCCACAACCTTATTGAAGAATATATTAAAGAATTTAAGCGACTAAGGGATGCTAGAAAACAATTTACAGGATTTGTTATGATGGGCATTGGTGGCTTTTTGGGGTTTGTAGCATGTGTGATGGCTATGCTAAATGTGATTCCAGACTTTCAGGATTTCTTTTTGTTTGGTGTAACTATTTTGGGTATCAGTTTAGTACTTTATGGTATGTACTTAGCCTTTCAATAGATACATTTTTTCAAAATAGGTGTACAGATAACTAGGAAGTTGCACACATTAATTTTTGGGCGATAAGCCAAAAAGATACAAAAGCATAAGACAATACCAACAGATTGCTATTCATCGTAATCCTTGGTGTGTATTTTTGAAAATCTTTGATAGATAAAAAAGTAATAAATGATTTATACAATAAAGGCTATCACAAACCAATGTGACAGCCTTTATTGTAATTAAAAATCATATTTTTTACCTATACACTAAATGAAGTTCCACAACCACAGGTTTTACTTGCATTTGGGTTAGTGAATGTGAATCCTCGGCTGTTTAACCCTCCATGCCAATCTATTTGCATACCAAACAAATACAGTTGATGACTGGGATTCATAATAAATTCCAGCCCTTCAGCTTCATAAACTTCATCCTCTGGTAGTTGCTGATCGAATCCTAAAACATAAGTCATCCCACTACAGCCCCCACCTTTTACACCTACTCTTAGCTTTTGAGTGGCATCGAAACCATCTTCATTAATCAGTCTTTTTATTTCTGACAAAGCATTATCTGTAAACTTTACGGGTGATTGTGTTAACGTATCCATGTTTAAAAATTTTCACAAAAGTAAATACTCCGCAGAATACATTCACAAATGAAGATGTCGCTAAAAGGAATTTCAATTATTGGGGGTGCATAACAGATTTAGCGTTTGAGAAGCATTAATGTGCGTCTGCACCTAGCCACATAATTAAGTTATATGTACCATTATCTATTCTGCTGGGCATTTATTCTATATCCTTCATAGCTGTCCATAATGTATTGCAGGTATTTGTCTTTCGATTTTGCATCTAACAGGTTATCAAATTCTTCTTCTGGCACGTCTTCATAAGCAAATGTGTAACCACTAGCTACAAAGTGTACTTCTAAAATTTTACTTCTTTCATTATAGCCCACCAAATCAGCCATGGTGGAATCTAAAGGCACATATTCAATCATTTCGTCTTCATTTAGTGATTTAAAAAAATCGTTACTACTCAGGAGATTAACCAGTAAGTTCACAAGGCAAAAACAAATGACACAGAGGGATAGAATGTATACTTGTCATTCTCCACAAACAATACTTACACCACAATACTTTTGTTCTTTGTGAAAGCCTTTGTGCCTCTTGTGGTAAAAATACCATCTGAGTAATAACATAAATCTGTAACTCAGCGTATGAACTCGAAAGATATAAAAAAATACTATCCCCCACTAAATATTTTATACACTTTGTTTGCTATGATATATAACTAAGATTTGTATCTGGCGTAAGAGTGAGTAATGTTTGATACATCAATTGAATTGTAGAATCAATATCATCTTTGTGCAACATCTCAACGGTAGTGTGCATGTAGCGCAAAGGGATAGAAATTAGTACACTCGGACAACCATCATTAGCATAAGCAAAACTATCGGTGTCGGTTCCTGTGCTACGACTCACGGTGCGCATTTGCAATGGAATATTATTCTTTTCTGCTACTTCCTCTACCAAGTGCAACAGTTTGTTATGCACTGCTGGTCCGTAGCAAGGTGAAGGGCCTTTGCCACAAGCAACATCACCTTCTATGATTTTATTAATCATGGGGGTTTGTGTGTCGTGCGTTACATCGGTAATGATGGCCACATTTGGTTTAATTCTGCGAGCAATCATCTCTGCACCACGAAGCCCAATCTCTTCTTGAACCGCATTTACAACATATAAACCAAAAGGCAATGTGTTCTTGTTTTCTTTGATTAACCTTGCTACTTCAGCAATCATAAAACCACCTATTCTGTTATCGAATGCACGACCAATGTAGTAACCATTTGCTAGTTCATCGAAACCTTCCTCGTAAGTAATAACGGAACCAATATGAATTCCTAGGTCTTCAACTTCTTTTTTACTCCTAGCACCACAATCTAAAAACAAGTTCTCCACTTTTGCTTGCGGCTCTTTGTTTTCCGGATTACTATGACGAGTATGAATGGCAGGCCATCCAAAAACTGCCTTCACTTCACCCTTCTTTCCATGAATCAATACTCTTTTGGCTGGAGCAATTTGATGATCTACACCGCCATTTCTTTTCACATAGATTAATCCTTCATTTGTAATGTAATTTACAAACCAGCTAATTTCATCACAATGTGCTTCTATTACAACTTTAAAGGGAGCATCTGGATTTATGATGGCAACCGCCGTTCCGTAAGGATCAACATAGTGTGTGTCAACTAATGGTTTAATATATTCTAACCACAATTTTTGTCCACCACTTTCAAAGCCAACCGCTGAAGGGGTATTGATGTAGTTTCTTAAAAATCCAAGAGCTTGTTCTGTTAGCACTGTTGCGGGTTTACTATCTTTAACTATCTCGTCTTTCACTTTTGTTGACTGTTTAGCAGTTTCAACCACTTTTCCGGTTACCTTACTTTTCTTTGTTTCTTTTTTACTGTTCGCCATATTTTTTATTTATATTATTTTTTAAGTTGAAAGTTGAAAGTCGAAAGTTTGAAATCGAGAGTTGAAAGTTTGAAGTCACAAGCGATGTGTATTTTACTTATCTTCAAATTAGTTTAGGCTAAAAGGTTATTGACTCAAACATGCAGCCTCGACTCTCGACTTTCAACTTTCAACTTTAAACTATCGACTTTCAACTTATAACTAAAAAGTTCCTATCATTCCACAAATTGCTTTTACCAACATCAATCCATCAATGACCGCAAGATAATAGAGAATATGTTTCCTTTCATTCAAAGAATTAGCAACCACCATCATTAAAATATATGGAATGATATTTACTAACATTATTTTCAAAGCAAAACCTTGAAAATAAGAATGCACTAAGCAAATCCCTAACCCTAAAACACAAAGGGGAAATAGCAGATAGTTGATGGTTTTCCTCAATCCAATTCGAACAACAAATGTTTTTAATTCTCTATTATAATCTTCTTCGTAATCTTTAATGTCGAACATAATACACAACACAGTTATGAACATACAGTTATCAGTAAAGTGTAACAATAGATTTCTATTCAAGTTACAATTGCTTCTAGCAGAAGTTGCTTGAATAAAAAGTGGGAAAAAGGTTACTACCCCAGCCCATACAAAAGCAATGATAAATGGCTTTAACCAACCAGTATTCCTTAGGTTCAATTTATGAAGCATAGGCGTTTGAAAACCATAATAGAGTAGAGCAACTAAAGGAAAAATAGATAATATTAACCAATTTAAAAATGGTTTTGCTAAAAATGAGGAACATTCAGTGGCTGAATAAAACAAAAAAGAAATAGCGAATAATAACCCAATGAATACTTGTGAATGCTTTACAAAACGTTTATTGTTAGCATACCAATCTGATCTTTCATTTTTTGCATTAGGATTCGAATCGCTAGTGTAAGCATAGGTGTAATAGACAACAGTTGCTGAAAAAATCATAACAAAATAAGCCAACGAATTAAATGGCAACCGTTGACGCATCATTGTATCAACAGATAAAGCCACAGCACATAAGCCATAAAAATAATTGCCGAAAAAGAAGGACCGAAAGAAACGATACAGCAAACTTGGAGTATTGTAGGTAATAAGTTTTAGGTAATAAGTCAAAAACAAAACTACATTGAAGTAAAGCAAATCAACTTATTTGGTGCACATCCCCTAAATTGTTATTTGACAAAAACAATCTTAGGAGATTTGACTGTATCGCTAAAATGACCTTCTTTGTCTCCTAAACAAAATTTAAAGATAGAAGTATCTGCTCGAACATTACAGGTACCATTGTTTATTTCCACGGCACCACTACTTGTTGTGTTGTATGCAAAATTGATAGTTAGTTGGCCTGTTTGGTTATTAACCTCTGTGAAAGAAGGTACTTTATAGTTTAATGAACTATGATAGGTTGAAGTGTCACACCACAACGAGTTTCTATTTATATAGAGAGAATCTAATGTCCCAGATTTTTGTGTAAAATCAAAAGTAAAAACGAGTGTCTGCCCAGTAACTAATCTGGTGGAACTTACACTTTTAAGCGTTAACTGTGGGCGTGTTGTAAATTTATCTTTATTACAAGAGTTTGCAATAATGACTATTATCAACAGCAGGAACACTATTTTTGCCTTCATAATTATTTAATTGCTCCAAATTTACTCATAATACCCCAACATTTACTTGTGCAGGACATCATCATTAACAATATTTTTTCAGTAACACCACAAAACTTCTATACTGTAGCCAATGAAGTTTACCAATTTCAGCGCACTAACAATGGTGTATTTAAAGAATGGTGTTCCATGTTTAATGATGAAAGTTTAATGATGAATGAAGCGAACACTCCATCAAGCATTAATCATTTATCATTCATATCTCATCATTCGTTTCTTCCTATTTCTTTTTTTAAAACCAATAGAATTATAACTACCGAATATACTCCTGAGGTAATTTTTGAGAGTAGCGGAACATCGCAAACCATCAACAGCCAACATTTAGTGAAAGACATTTCCATCTACAAAAGAAGTTTCTTCGAAGCTTTTACACTTTTCTATGGCGACATAAAAGAATGGTGTATCATAGGGTTGCTTCCATCCTACTTGGAACGCAACAATTCGTCGTTAACAATGATGGCTGATGAACTAATTAAAGCATCTGGCCATGAGGATAGTGGATTTTACCTGTACGACTTTGATAAGCTGGAAAAAGTATTACTAAAACAAGAGTCCACTAAACAAAAGACGCTCCTTCTGGGCGTAACATTTGCCTTGCTAGACTTTGCAGAACAACACTCCCTTCAATTGAAAAATACTACCATCATGGAAACTGGCGGCATGAAGGGAAGACGAAAAGAACTTACACGTGCCGAAGTTCATTCCATTATAGGCAAAGGGTTTGGGGTAGATAAGGTTCATTCCGAATATGGCATGACCGAGCTTTTAAGCCAAGCTTATTCATTAGGAGAAGGCCGATTTAGTTGTCCGCCGTGGATGAAAGTTTTAGTTCGCGACGAAGATGATCCGCTTACCATTCGAGAATCGGGCAGAGGGGTTTTGAACGTGATTGACTTAGCAAACGTGCACAGCTGTTCGTTTATTGCTACAGATGATGTGGGAATTGTTTATGAAGATGGCAGCTTTGAAGTTTGGGGACGTTTAGACAATAGCGACATTAGAGGATGCAGCTTATTGGTGGTGTAAATAGGTTGGTATGCCTGTTTAAAGACGCTGCATTCAATTAAAAAGAGAGTATAGAAAAAGGTTTTACGCTTTAAATAGTTATTGATTGGCGTGAAATGAGTCTGCGGCAAGCTAGACGGCGAAATTCTGAGATGAATTGAACCCGCAGCAAGCTAGATGGCGAAATTCTGAGAAGAACTGAACTCGCGGCAAGCTAGATGGCGAACTTCTGAGAAGAATTGAACCCGCGGCAAGCTAAATGGCGAAATTCTGAGAAGAACTGAACCTGCGGCAAGCTAGATGTCGAACTTCTGAGAAGAATTGAACCCGCGGCAAGCTAGATGGCGGCCATCTAGGAAGAATCTCCTTTTGATTCTTAGAAATAAAATATACTGAGAGAGTGGCAAACCGTAAGTTCAGATCAATACCATTGATGAAGGAAGTTTACAGTAATAAATCAAAGTCACTACAATAAAGTAAAGACTGCTTAATTTGTTTTCGTACAAAAAAAAAGTCACAGATAAACTTGATGTTTACCTGTGACTTAGAAATCAATATTCAACTATAATAAAAGCTATACTACAACTTAATAAACTGCTTTTGCAGTGTAGATTGTCCATTGACCTTTATAAAATAACTACCCTTTGCTAGGTTTTCAATGGCTATTGAAACATTATTATTACCAGCAATCAACTGCACAGTTTGCTGCTTAACAACCTTACCCAACAAATCAATTACTTGTACAACTGCAATTTCCTTTGTGCTGTTTGCTATACTCACATTCAATACATTTTTTGCTGGATTAGGATATAAAGACAATATTCCTTGTTTGTTTAGCACAACTTCTACCACCTTGCTGTACGTAAACTTTCCACTTTTATCAACGGAAACCAACCGATAATAGACGAGGGTGTATAACATTTTTTTTTTGATAAATACAATTTGTCTATTCTTTTTTCGTTTATAAAAGAAAAGAAGTTATGAATGAAGAAACACTACAATCAGCATTTTTAAATTATATTAATAAGCTTAAA